>NZ_JBCGFQ010000014.1:0-110800 GCF_040984075.1 Pseudomonas sp. I2 | reverse complement strand
GGTGGGTGGTGGTGGAGGGTAAAGGTGGGTCGGGTACTATTTTTTTCATCATGAGATCTCGCATCAAGGCCGACACGCATCCGTTACCACACGGATAGGTGGTAGCTGTACACGGGGTGGTAAACCGGGGGAGATCTCGGATGCCCGGTAGGCACGAAGCCTCCCGCGTACAGCCACCATTGACTGTCAAGATCTCCCCTGCCCGGGTTACCACACCCGATCGCCAAGTTGTTCGGCGACGGTCTGGAGCCTAGAGGCAGGAGTTCCCACTGAGAAGGTGATGGCGGTCGACAAGGTTCGTAGGATACTTCCCGAATTGCGAGTCAGATAGCTATTCAGGCCAGAATCAGAAAAGTCTGCGGGGTTTTCTGGGCGGGGCTTGCCCACGAATCGGGGGCGTAGCCCCCGCCGAGAACAACCGGTTACCCCGGTCGAACGACTTCCCCAGTCGCCAGATTGCGAATCACGCTCGGATGCTTGCGCCCCCCCAGCGCCCCACCCAGCACCAGGTCCAGCTGGCCATGGAAATACTGCTCCACCCGCAACCGGCTCTTGGCCGCCGGGCGCCCGCCGGGGTTGGCGGAGGTCGAGATCAGCGGCCCTACCAACGCGCACAGCTCCCGCACCAGCGGATGATCGCTGACCCGCAGCGCCACGGTGTCATGCTCCCCGGTCACCCACTCGGGCAACAGGTCCTGATGCGGCACCAGCCAGGTGTTCGGCCCCGGCCAGGTACTGCCCATGCGGTCGATCCAGTCCTGTGGAAAATCCTCGAACAGGAAATCGAACTGGCGGATATTGTCGGCCACCAGGATCAGCCCCTTGTCCACAGGCCGCGACTTGAGCGCCAGCAGGCGATACACCGCGTCTTCGTTCCACGGGTCGCAGCCCAGGCCCCAGACCGCCTCCGTCGGATAGGCGATCACCGCGCCCGCCCGAATCTCACGTGCGGCTTGTTGCACACGCCAACTGCTCACCATCGTCGTCTCTCCGCATAAAGGCTGACGCGCAGTTTACTTAGCCGGCCCGGGCAAACCAACGCCCGGCTTCATTACCGACCCGCCCCTGCAGTTCGAGCTCGGTGAGGCTGGCCAGCACCTGGGCCAGCGGCTGGCCGCTGCGCTGGGCGAGCCCTTCGCTGGTCTGGGGGGCCGCCAGGAGCAGGGCGAGCAACGGATGATCGGGTTCGTCCACAGGCGCGGGAGGCAGGTTCTGCCAGCCGCGCAGGCTTTCCAGGATCTGTTCCACGCTTTCCACCAGCAGCGCGCCGTCGCGGATCAGTTGGTGACAGCCCTTGGCACCGGGATGATGGATCGAACCTGGAATCGCATAGACCTCCCGCCCCTGCTCGGCAGCCAGCCGGGCAGTGATCAGCGAGCCGCTGGCCAGGCTCGCCTCCACCACCAGCACGCCCAACGACAAGCCGCTGATGATCCGATTGCGCCGGGGGAAGTTGCCAGCGAGCGGCCCGGCATCGAGGGGATACTCGGAAACGAGCGCGCTGCCCCTGTCGATAATCGCCTGGGCCAACTCACGGTGGCGCTGTGGATAAAGTTTTTGCAGGCCCGTGCCAAGCACGGCGATCGTCTGCCCTTCGGCCTCCAGCGCGGCCCGATGAGCGGCGCCATCCACCCCCAGCGCCAGCCCGCTGGTGATGGTGAAACCAGCCCGGGCCAGGCACCGGGCAAACGCAGCAGCGGTATCCAGGGCAGGGGGTGAAGCACGTCTACTCCCAACGATAGCCAGCTGTGGCCGCTCCAGCAAAGCCGGGTTGCCCGCGACGAAAAGCAGCGGTGGAGCATCGTCCGTTTCGGCCAGCAAGGCCGGATAGGCAGGGTCGTCCCACATCAGCAAATGCTGCTCGGGCCGCTCTAGCCAGGCCATTGCAGCGTTGGCACCGTTACGCACCTCGGCGCTGCGGCGGGCCTCGGCACAGGCTGCGGGCAACCCCAGCGAACGCCACGCGCTGGCCGGCGCCGTGAGTGCCGACGAGGCGCTGCCGAAGGCTTCGATCAGGGTACGCAAGCGCCGCGCCCCCACTTCGGGAAGACGATGCAGGCGCAATCGCGCCTCCAGTTCGGCAGGTGGGCAAGCGGCGCAAAGGGGTGGGGTCATGACGGATCATCCTTGATCGACAGAGGGGTATCCACGTGGCACAACCTGTGGATAACTTTGTTGATAATACTTTGACAACCTGTCCATCGAATGAGGGACGAGGCGTCCTTTCACACCCTAGCCGAGCTTTGCCAGGTGCCGAATTCCCCGTTTCCCTTTATTATGTATGTTCAGTTTTCAACCGAACGCACAGTGACTGCCTGACCCCTATGGCCATTCTGAACATTCTCGAATTCCCGGACCCGCGCCTGCGCACCATCGCCAAACCGGTGACGGAAGTCGACGACGCCCTGCGCCAGCTGATCGATGACATGTTTGAAACCATGTACGAAGCCCCCGGCATCGGCCTGGCCGCCACCCAGGTCAACGTGCACAAGCGCGTGGTGGTCATGGACCTGAGCGAGGACCGCAGCGAGCCGCGCGTGTTCATCAACCCCGAGATCGAGGAACTGACCCACGACATGGGCCAGTACCAGGAAGGTTGCCTGTCGGTGCCTGGCTTCTACGAGAACGTCGACCGCCCGCTGCGTGTCCGGGTCAAGGCCCTGGACCGCGATGGCAAGCCCTACGAGCTGGAGGCCGAGGGCCTGCTGGCGGTGTGCATCCAGCATGAGTGCGACCACCTCAACGGCAAGCTGTTCGTCGATTACCTGTCACAGCTCAAACGCGACCGGATCAAGAAGAAGCTGGAAAAGCAGCACCGCCAGCAAGCCTGATCCACCCCTTCCAGAAGGCTTGCCACGGCAAGCCTTTTTCTTTTTTGAAGCGAGAACTCCATGCGCATCGTCTTCGCAGGCACACCAGAGTTTGCCGCCGAACACCTCAATGCCTTGCTCGACAGCCCCTATGACGTGGTGGCCGTCTACACTCAGCCGGACCGCCCGGCCGGGCGTGGCCAGAAGCTCATGCCCAGCCCGGTCAAGCAACTGGCCATGGCCCACGACATCCCGGTGTTCCAGCCGCCGACCCTGCGCAGCGCCGAGGCCCAGGCAGAGCTCGCCGCGCTCGCCCCAGACCTGATGGTGGTGGTCGCCTATGGCCTGATCCTGCCCCAGGCGGTGCTCGATATCCCGCGCCTGGGCTGCATCAACAGCCACGCCTCCTTGCTGCCGCGCTGGCGCGGCGCGGCGCCGATCCAGCGCGCCGTGGAAGCGGGCGACGCCGAGAGCGGCGTCACCGTGATGCGCATGGAGGCCGGCCTGGACACAGGCCCGATGCTGCTCAAGGTGGTTACCCCCATCGGCGCCGAGGACACCGGCGGCAGCCTGCACGACCGCCTCGCCGAGATGGGCCCACCCGCCGTGGTGCAGGCCATCGCCGGCCTTGCCGATGGCAGCCTGCAAGGCGAGGTGCAGGACGATGCCCTGGCCACCTATGCACACAAGCTGAACAAGGACGAGGCGCGCATCGACTGGAGCCGCCCGGCTGTCGAGCTGGAACGTCTGATCCGCGCCTTCAACCCGTGGCCGGTGTGCCACAGCACCCTCGACGGGGAAAGCGTGAAGGTCCTGGCCGCGACCTTGTCCACAGGCACGGGCACCCCCGGCGAGATCCTCAGCGCCAGCAAGGATGGCCTGGTGGTCGCCTGCGGCGAGCAGGCGCTGTGCCTGACCCGCCTGCAACTGCCCGGCGGCAAGGCCCTGGGCTTTAGCGACCTGTTCAACAGCCGCCGCGAGAAGTTCGCCAGCCACAAGGTACTCGGCCAATGAACCCACGCCTGGCCGCCGCCCGCGCCCTGGCCGCCGTGCTCAGTGGCAAGGCCTCGCTGAACAGCTCGTTGCCGGCGCAGTTGGACAAGGTCGAGGACCGTGACCGGGGCCTGGTCCAGGACCTGGCCTTCGGCACCGCCCGCTGGCAACCACGCCTGGAGCTGCTGGCCGCGCAGTTGCTGCAAAAGCCCTTCAAGGCCGCCGACAGCGACGTGCAGGCGTTGCTGCTGGTCGGCCTGTACCAGCTGTTCTATACGCGCATCCCGGCCCACGCCGCCATCGGCGAGACCGTCGGCTGCGCCGACAAACTGAAGAAGCCTTGGGCCAAGGGCTTGCTCAATGCCGTGCTGCGCCGCGCCCAGCGCGAAGGCGAGGGCATCCTCGCGGGCATGGCGCGCGACCCAGTGGTACGCACCGCTCACCCACGCTGGCTGCAGAAGTCGCTCAAGGCCTTCTGGCCCGAGCAGTGGGAGGCCATCTGCGCCGCCAACAATGCCCATCCGCCGATGATCCTGCGGGTCAACCGTCGCCACCACAGCCGCGACGCCTACCTGGCCCTGTTGGCCGAGGCCGGTATCGCCGCCAGCCCCTGCCGGTACAGCCGCGACGGTATCCTGCTGGCCGAGGCCTGCGACGTACGCGGCCTGCCGGGTTTCGCCGAAGGCTGGGTCAGCGTGCAGGATGAAGCCGCGCAACTGGCCGCCGACCTGCTGGAGCTGGCACCCGGGCAGCGCGTGCTGGATGCCTGCTGCGCACCGGGTGGCAAGACCTGCCACCTGCTCGAAGCCGAGGCCGGCCTGGGCGAGGTCGTGGCCATCGACCTGGAAGAGAAGCGCCTGGCGCGGGTCCGCGAGAACCTCGAGCGCCTGGGCCTCGACGCCCGGCTGATCGCCTGCGATGCCCGCGACACAGCCAGTTGGTGGGACAGCAAGCCGTTCCAGCGCATCCTGCTGGACGCTCCGTGCTCGGCCACCGGCGTGATCCGCCGCCACCCGGACATCAAGCTGACCCGCCAGGCCGACGACATTCCGGCCCTGGCCGCCCTGCAAGGCGAGCTGCTCGATGCCCTGTGGCCGACCCTCGAAGTCGGTGGCATGCTGCTCTACGCGACCTGCTCGAGCCTGCCGACGGAAAACACCGACGTGATCGACGCCTTCCTCGCCCGCACCCCAGGCGCCCGCGAGCTGGACCTGGCGACCGAGGCTGGCCTGCGCCAACCCCATGGTCGCCAGTTGCTGGCCCAGGAAGGCGGCCACGACGGCTTCTACTATGCCAAGCTGATCAAGATCGCCGCCTCGCGCGGATAAGCAAGCACAAGGACCAGGACTCGCGATGAAGATCATCATCCTCGGCGCAGGGCAGGTAGGCGGTACGTTGGCAGAACACCTGGCCAGCGAAGCCAACGACATCACCGTGGTCGACACCGACGGCGACCGCCTGCGCGACCTCGGCGACCGCCTCGACATCCGTACCGTGCAGGGCCGTGGCTCGCTGCCCACGGTGCTGCGCCAGGCCGGTGCCGACGATGCCGACATGCTGGTGGCGGTGACCAACAGCGACGAGACCAACATGGTGGCCTGCCAGGTCGCCTACACGTTGTTCCACACCCCGACCAAGATCGCCCGGGTGCGTGAATCCGCCTACCTGACGCGCGCCGAGCTGTTCGACAACGAAGCCATCCCGGTGGACGTGCTGATCAGCCCCGAGCAGGTGGTGACCAACTACATCAAGCGCCTGATCGAGCACCCCGGTGCCCTGCAGGTGATCGACTTCGCCGAGGGCAAGGCCCAGCTGGTGGCGGTCAAGGCCTACTACGGTGGCCCCCTGGTGGGCCAGCAACTGCGCCAGATCCGCGCCCACATGCCGAGCATCGATACCCGCGTGGCGGCGATCTTCCGCCGCGACCGGCCGATCAAGCCCCATGGCGACACGGTGATCGAGGCCGACGACGAAGTCTTCTTCATCGCCGCCAGGGGCCACATCCGCGCGGTGATGGGCGAGTTGCGCCGTATCGACGAAACCAACAAGCGCGTGGTCATCGCCGGTGGTGGACAGATCGGCGAACGCCTGGCCGAGGCCATCGAGAGCCGCTACCAGGTGAAGATCATCGAGATGAGCCCGGCGCGTTGCCGCCACCTCTCCGACACCCTGGAAAGCACCGTGGTCCTGCAGGGCAGCGCCTCGGACAAGGACCTGATGCTCGAGGAGAACATCTCCGACGCCGACGTGTTCCTGGCCCTGACCAACGACGACGAGGCCAACATCATGTCCTCGCTGCTGGCCAAGCGCCTGGGTGCACGCAAGGTGATGACGCTGATCAACAACCCGGCCTATGTCGACCTGGTCCAGGGCGGCGACATCGATATCGCCATCAGCCCGCAGTTGGCCACCATCGGCACCCTGCTGGCCCACGTGCGCCGTGGCGACATCGTCAGCGTGCATTCCCTGCGCCGTGGTGCGGCCGAGGCCATCGAAGCGGTGGCCCATGGCGACTCGAAGTCGAGCAAGGTGATCGGCAAGGCCATCGAGGACATCGCCCTGCCGCCGGGCACCACCATCGGCGCGATCATCCGCGACGAGGAAGTGCTGATCGCCCACGACGACACGGTGATCGAGGCGGGCGACCATGTGATCCTGTTCGTTGTGGATAAGAAGCATATCCGTGACGTGGAGAAGCTGTTCCACGTGGGGCTGAGTTTCTTCTAGGAGGAAGCAGCATGCGCGAATCACTGGAGAAGATGCTGGCCAAGGGTGTGGACAACGCCCTGCTGCGATTCGGCCTGGGCAAGGCCTGGCTCGACGAAGGCAACGGTGCCGAGGCGGCCGTGCACCTGGCGCGTTGCGTCGAGCATGATCCGAAGTATTCGGCGGCATGGAAGCTGCTGGGCAAGGCGTACCAGCTGCAGGGCGACCTGGCGGCGGCGCGCAAGGCCTGGGAGGAGGGGATCGTGGCGGCGCAGGGCCATGGCGACAAGCAGGCCGAGCGGGAGATGATGGTGTATCTCAAGAGGCTGGATAAAGCGTCGAAGCCCTGAAAAACCTTGCAGGGCGCCGTGCCGCTTCAGAACGTTCAGTTGCCTTTGGGGCCGCTTCGCGCCCCATCGCCGGCAAGCCGGCTCCCACAGGGGTGGCCAGTGCTGCGCGCAAATCATGTGGCATGCAGAGGACGCTGTGGGAGATTACCCAACCTTTGGGCTGCGCTGTCACGCAGAGAACTGATAGTGGCTTTACGCGGCCCCTGTGGGAGCCGGCTTGCCGGCGATGGGCTGCAAAGCAGCCCCAAATGGCAGGCATCGGGCCCAGCGCCACTCAGTACCAGCGCGCCTCGCCCGCCGGGCGCTTCTTGAAGCGTTTCATGCTCCACATATACTGGCTCGGGTACTCGCGCACATAGCGTTCGACCACCTTGCTCATGGCCGCCGCCGACACCGTCACGTCCTCGCTGTACATCTCCTGCGGCGCCGCCTCCAGGAACACCTTGAACCCCGACCCATCGGGCAGGCGCAGGGCATGCAGGAACACCCCCACGGCCTTGCCGCCGGCCAGCATGTTCGGCACGAACTTGCTGGTCAGGGCCTGGGTGCCGAGGAACGGCACGAACACCCCGGCGGACTCGGCCGGCTCCGGGTCAGCGGGAATGCCCACCTGGCCGCCACGGCGCACTTCCTTGATCACGCTGAGGATGCCTTCCTTGGTCGAAGGCGCCACCCGGTTGCCCATCTGCACCCGCTGCTCACGCAGCAGGTCGTCCACCGCCTTCAACTTGGGCGGGCGGTAGAAGATGATCGGCTTGCACTGGCTGCAATAGAAGTGGTTCAGCACCTCCCAGTTGCCCAGGTGGCTGGTGATGCCGACCACGCCCTTGCCCGAGGCCAGGGCCTGCTCCAGCACTTCCAGGCCGTGCACCTCCTTGACCAGCTCCAGCGAACGCTGCGGTGGCCAGATCCAGGCACAGGCGCTCTCGACGAAGGACTTGCCGATGTCCATCAGCGCACGGCCGACGAGCTTCTCGCGTTCGGCCGGGTCCATCTCCGGGAAGCACTTGGCCAGGTTGATGCGCACCACGTTGCGCGAGCCGTTGGGGACCTTCCACATGAGCCAGCCGATACCCGCGCCGACGCGCTGTACCGCGCTCCAGGGCAGCTTGGCGAACAGTCGCAGCACCCCGACCATCAGGGCGCCCTTGAATTTTTCCACAGGCCGATTCCTTATTTCTGCAAGGCGCGCATTGTAACCTTTCAGCGCAGCAGGGCGGCGTAGCGATCACAGTCGGTGGTGTGGTCCATGACCATGCCGGTGGCCTGCATGAAGGCGTAGCAGATGGTCGGGCCGACAAAGGTGAAACCGGCTTTCTGCAGGGCCTTGCTCATGGCCCTGGCCTCGTCGGTGACCGCCGGCACTTCGCTACGGTCCTTGAAATGGTTGACCTTCGGCACACCGCCGACGAACGACCACAGCCATTCGCCAGGGTTATCCACAGCCAGCCAGGCCCGGGCATTGCGCCGGGCGGCGTTGAGCTTGAGGCGGTTGCGGATGATGCCAGGGTCGAGCATCAGTGCGTCGATCCGTTCGTCGCTCATCTGCGCAAGCTGCACCGGGTCGAAGCCGTGCAGCACTTGCCGGTAGCGCTCGCGCTTCTTCAATACGGTGATCCAGGAGAGCCCGGCCTGGAACCCTTCGAGCAAAAGCATCTCGAAGAGCAACGCCGGGTCACGCTGCGGCGTTCCCCACTCCTGGTCGTGATAGGCCTGGTACAACGGATCGTCGGTACACCAAAAGCAGCGTGGCATAAGGCTCCAATGAGTAGAGGGCGAGGCGAATCAGGTTATACTCCCGCTCTTTACATCCGCATCCCCAGATACAGGTGAATTTCGTGAGCCAGCCTACGCCAGCCGTGCGTACCTTCCAAGACCTGATCCTCGCCCTGCAGCAGTACTGGGCGGAGCAAGGTTGTGTGGTGCTTCAGCCCTACGATATGGAAGTAGGCGCCGGCACATTCCATACCGCTACCTTCCTGCGCGCCGTCGGCCCGGAAACCTGGAACGCCGCCTATGTGCAGCCCAGCCGTCGTCCAGGCGACGGGCGGTATGGCGAGAACCCCAACCGCCTGCAGCACTACTACCAGTTCCAGGTGGTGCTCAAGCCGAACCCGGCCAACTTCCAGGAGCTGTACCTGGGCTCGCTGAAGGCGATCGGCCTGGATCCGCTGGTCCACGACATCCGCTTCGTCGAAGACAACTGGGAATCGCCGACCCTCGGTGCCTGGGGCCTGGGTTGGGAAATCTGGCTCAACGGCATGGAAGTCACCCAGTTCACCTACTTCCAGCAGGTCGGCGGCATCGAGTGCTACCCGGTCACCGGTGAGATCACCTATGGCCTGGAGCGCCTGGCCATGTACATCCAGGGCGTCGACTCGGTGTACGACCTGGTCTGGGCCGATGGCCCGTTCGGCAAGGTCACCTACGGCGATGTGTTCCACCAGAACGAGGTGGAGCAGTCGACCTACAACTTCGAGCACGCCAACGTCGACAAGCTGTTCGAACTGTTCGACTTCTACGAAAGCGAAGCCAACCGCCTGATCAAGCTGGAACTGCCGCTGCCGACCTACGAAATGGTCCTGAAGGCTTCCCATACCTTCAACCTGCTCGACGCCCGCCGCGCCATCTCGGTGACCGAGCGTCAGCGCTACATCCTGCGCGTGCGTACCCTGGCCCGGGACGTGGCGCAAAGCTATCTGCAAGCCCGTGCGCGCCTGGGCTTCCCGATGGCCACCCCTGAACTGCGTGACGAAGTGTTGGCTAAGCTGGAGGCTGCACAATGAGTGCTCAAGATTTTCTGGTCGAACTGGGCACCGAAGAGCTGCCACCCAAGGCCCTCGCCAGCCTGGGCGACGCCTTCCTGGCCGGTATCGAGAAAGGCCTGCAGGCCGCTGGCCTGAACTACACCGGCAAGCAGGTCTATGCCGCCCCGCGTCGCCTGGCCGTGCTGATCCGCCAGCTGGACGTGCAGCAGCCTGACCGCAGCATCAATATCGACGGCCCGCCCCGCCAGGCCGCCTTCGACGCCGAGGGCAACCCGACCCAGGCCGCCCTGGGCTTCGCCAAGAAGTGCGGCGTCGACCTCGCCGAGATCGACCAGAGCGGCGCCAAGCTGCGCTTCTCCCAGCACATCCCGGGCAAGCCGACCACCAGCCTGTTGCCGACCATCGTCGAGGATTCGCTCAACGACCTGCCGATCCCCAAGCGCATGCGCTGGGGCGCCAGCCGCGAAGAGTTCGTGCGCCCGACCCAGTGGCTGGTGATGCTGCTCGGTGACCAGGTGGTCGACTGCACCCTCCTCGCCCAGCAGGCCGGTCGCGAGTCCCGTGGCCACCGTTTCCACCACCCGCAGAATGTGGTCATCACCACCCCGGCCAACTACGTCGAGGACCTGCGCAAGGCCTACGTGCTGGCCGATTTCGCCGAGCGCCGCGAACTGATCGCCAAGCGTGTCGCCGAGCTGGCCCTGCAGCAGGAAGGCAGCGCCATCGTGCCGCCGGCGCTGCTGGACGAAGTGACCGCCCTGGTCGAGTGGCCGGTGCCGCTGGTCTGCTCGTTCGAGGAGCGTTTCCTCGAGGTGCCGCAGGAAGCGCTGATCACCACCATGCAGGACAACCAGAAGTACTTCTGCCTGCTGGACAGCGAAGGCAAGCTGCTGCCGCGCTTCATCACCGTGGCCAACGTCGAGAGCCACGATCCGAAGCAGATCGTGCTGGGCAACGAGAAGGTCGTGCGTCCGCGCCTGACCGACGCCGAGTTCTTCTTCAAGCAAGACAAGAAGCAGCCGCTGGAAACCTTCAACGAGCGCCTGAAGAACGTGGTGTTCCAGGCCCAGTTGGGCACGGTCTACGACAAGGCCGAGCGCGTTTCCAAGCTGGCCGCGTTCATCGCCCCGCGCATCGGCGGCGATGCCCAGCGTGCTGGCCGCGCGGGCTTGCTGTCCAAGTGCGACCTGGCCACCGAGATGGTCGGCGAATTCCCTGAAATGCAGGGGATCGCCGGCTACTACTACGCCCTCAACGATGGCGAGCCGGAAGACGTCGCCCTGGCCCTGAACGAGCAGTACATGCCGCGCGGTGCCGGCGCCGAGCTGCCACAGACCCTGACCGGCGCCGCCGTGGCGGTGGCCGACAAGCTCGACACCCTGGTCGGCATCTTCGGCATCGGCATGCTGCCCACCGGCAGCAAGGACCCGTACGCCCTGCGCCGTGCCGCCCTGGGCGTGCTGCGCATCCTGATCGAGAAGCAGCTGGACCTGGACCTGACCGAAGCCGTGGACTTCGCCGTCGCCCAGTACGGCGCCAAGGTCAAGGCCGCTGGCCTTTCCGAGCAGGTGCTGGAGTTCGTCTTCGACCGCCTGCGTGCGCGTTACGAGGACGAAGGCATCGATGTCGCCACCTACCTCGCGGTACGGGCCCTCAAGCCAGGTTCGGCGCTCGACTTCGACCAACGTGTGCAGGCTGTGCAGGCGTTCCGCAAGCTGCCGGAGGCCGAGGCCCTGGCAGCGGTGAACAAGCGCGTGTCGAACCTGCTGGGCAAGGCCGAAGGCGCCATCGCCGAACAGGTCGAGCCGAAGTACTTCGACAATGCCAACGAGTTCTCCTTGTACTCGGCGATCCAGCAGGCCGACCAGGCCGTGCAGCCCATGGCTGCGGCGCGCCAGTACAGCGAGACCCTGGCTCGCCTGGCAGCCCTGCGCGACCCGGTCGACGCCTTCTTCGAGGCGGTGATGGTCAACGCCGAGGACGCCAAGGTGCGCGCCAACCGTTATGCCCTGCTCAGCCGCCTGCGCGGCCTGTTCCTGGGCGTGGCCGACATCTCGATGCTGGGGTAAGGCCTTGAAGCTGCTGATTCTTGATCGGGACGGAGTGATCAACTTCGACTCCGACGCCTACATCAAGTCGCTGGAGGAGTGGATCCCCATCCCCGGCTCGATCGAGGCCATCGCGCAGTTGAGCAAGGCGGGCTGGACGGTGGCCGTGGCCACCAACCAGTCCGGCATTGCCCGCGGCTACTACCCGCTGGAAACCCTCGAGGCCATGCATGCGCGCCTGCGCGCGCTGGTGGCCGAGCAGGGCGGCGAGGTGGGCTACATCGTGCATTGCCCGCACGGGCCGGATGATGGCTGCGATTGCCGCAAGCCCAAGCCCGGCATGCTGCGGGCGATCGCCGAGCACTACCAGGCCGACCTCTCCGGCGTCTGGTTCGTCGGCGACAGCCAAGGTGACCTGGAGGCCGCCCTGGCCGTCGGTGCACAACCGGTGCTGGTGAAGACCGGCAAGGGTGAACGGACGCTGGAAAAAGGCGTCCCCCAAGCCACACTGGTTTTTGATGATTTGGCGGCCATCGCCAGAGAACTTACTCGATAGTGCGCCGCCTGGCGCACTTTTTCATAAGGCGGTACATGCCACTATGTCGATCCTGCAGGCGATCAGAGTCTTTCTTTTTTACCTGCTGCTGGGCACCAGTTCGTTGCTGTGGTGCACCCTGAGCTTCTTTGTCGCGCCCTTCTTGCCGTTCCGTAAACGCTACCGCTTCATCAACGTCTACTGGTGCCGTTTCGCCGTTGGGCTGGCGTGGGTCGTGCTGGGGATCCGCTACAAGATCACCGGCGCCGAGAACGTGCCGAAAGAGCCCTGCGTGATCCTCTCCAACCACCAGAGCACCTGGGAGACGTTCTTCCTCTCGGCCTACTTCGAGCCCTTGAGCCAGGTGCTCAAGCGCGAGCTGCTCTATGTACCGTTCTTCGGCTGGGCCATGGCCATGCTGCGGCCCATCGCCATCGACCGGAACAACCCGAAAGAGGCCTTGCGCCACGTCGCCAGCAAAGGCGACGAACTGCTCAAGCAGGGCGTGTGGGTGCTGATCTTCCCCGAGGGTACCCGCGTGCCCCATGGCCAGGTCGGCAAGTTCTCCCGCGGCGGTACCGCCCTGGCGGTGAACGCCGGGCTACCGGTGCTGCCAGTGGCGCATAACGCCGGCAAGTTCTGGCCACGTGATGGCTGGGGCAAGCGCCCGGGTACCATCGAGGTGGTGATTGGCGAACCGATGTATCCGGTAGGTACCGGCCCACGGGCGATTGCCGAACTCAACGAGCGTGCCCAGGCCTGGAACGAAGCGGCCCAGCGGGCCATGGGTTCGCTGCCGCCGGTGGCGGAAAATCCGGCGCAGCAGAGTGCCTGACGATCTGTGGATAACTTGTGAGCAATTTTTGGATTAGCGGTGTAGAAAATAATGCAACTCGTTGAATTCATTACTTATTTCAACGAGCGTCATTTTTCTGGAAATCGTGCATAAGTTTTTTCGCAGGCATAAGAAAACCGGCTTTTACAGCCGGTTTTTTTTAGCGGCCGCTATTGGCCATCAGACCTTGTCGATATCCACATCCCGAGTCTCCTTCAGGCAGAAGATCCCCACCACCAGGCTCACCCCGGTGATCAGCACCGGATACCAAAGCCCGTAGAAGATATCCCCGGTATACACCACCAGCGCGAACGACACGGTCGGCAGGAAGCCCCCGAACCAGCCATTGCCGATGTGGTAGGGCAGTGACATGGAGGTGTAGCGGATGCGGGTCGGGAACAGTTCGACCATCACCGCCGCCAACGGCCCGTAGGTCATGGTGGCAATGAGGATCATGGCCACGATCAGCACCACCACCATCACCTGGTTGACCTGTTCCGGATCCGCCGTGGCCGGGTAGCCAGCCAGGTCGATGGCCGCGCGCATGGCTGCCTCGTCGAAGCCGGTGATGGTCTTGTCGCCGATGCTCACCACCACGTCGGACCCGGTGGCATCCACCGAGCTGTAGGGCAGGCCCTGCTTGACCAGGAAGGTCTTGACCTTGTCGCAAGGGCTGTCGAAGCGCGCCTTGCCGACCGGGTCGAACTGGAAGGTGCAGCCCTGCGGATCGGCCGTGACGACGATGGGGGCCTGGCGGCTGGCGGCATCGATCTGCGGGTTGGCGTAATAGCTCAGGCCCTTGAACAGTGGGAAGTAGGCCAGCGTGGCCAGGAGCAGGCCAAGCATCAGGATCGGCTTGCGCCCGACCCGGTCCGACAACCAGCCGAAGAACACGAAGAACGGTGCCCCGATCACCACGCTGATGATCAGCAGCGTGTTGGCCTGGGCCGGGTCCATCTTGAGCATCTGGGTCATGAAGAACAGCACGTAGAACTGTGCCGTGTAGAAGGTCACGGCCTGGCCGGCGTTGATGCTGAACAGCGCGGTCAGCACCACCTTGAGGTTCGGCCAGGAGGTGAACGACTCACGGATCGGCGACTTGCTCACCTTGCCCTGGGCTTTCATTTTCACGAAGGCTGGGGACTCGTGCATGCTCATGCGGATCCAGGTGGAAATCCCCAGCAGCACGATCGACAGCAGGAACGGCAGCCGCCAGCCCCAGGTTTCGAACTGGTCGCCGCTGATATAACGGCTGCCCAGCACCACGACCAGCGACAGCAGCAGGCCGAGGGTGGCGGTGGACTGGATGAACCCGGTATGGAAACCGCGCTTGCCGGGCGGCGCATGTTCGGCCACGTAGGTCGCCGCGCCACCGTATTCACCGCCCAGGGCCAGGCCCTGGAGCATGCGCAGCACCACCAGGATGATCGGTGCGGCGATGCCGATGCTGGCGTAGGTGGGCAGCAGGCCGACGGCGAAGGTCGACAGGCCCATCAGCACGATGGTCACCAGGAAGGTGTACTTGCGCCCGATCATGTCGCCCAGGCGGCCGAACACCAAGGCGCCGAAGGGCCGCACCAGGAAGCCGGCAGCGAAGGCCATGAGGGCGAAGATGAAGGCGGTGGTGTCGTTGACGCCGGCGAAGAACTGCTTGCTGATCACCGCGGCCAGCGCACCGTAGAGAAAAAAGTCATACCACTCGAACACCGTCCCGAGGGATGACGCGAAAATGATCTTGCGTTCCTCGCGTCGGCTGTCGCTGGTCGCCGCCGCGCCTTGCTCTTGGATGTAATCCGACATCGTTGCTGTCCTCGGCCCGCAGGCCACAGTGATTATTCTTGTTGTCCACTGTCGGCGGCCTCTGACCGCAAGCCGCCGGTGTTGCACGCACCCGGGTCAGGGCGTCGGTATCGCGTTTGCGTCGTTGAAGTTGATCTGGGTAGCAGCCCCCTTGAGGATCAGTTGTGCCGCCTTCTCGGCGATCATCAATGTGGGTGAACAGGTATTGCCGGAGACGATCTGCGGCATGATCGAGGCGTCGGCCACCCGCAGGCCAGGGACGCCATGGACGCGCAGCTGGCTGTCGACGACGTCCAGCGGGCCATTGCCCATGCGGCAGGTACCGACCGGGTGGAAGATGGTGGTGCCGATCCGGCCAGCGGCTTCGTGCAGTTGTTCTTCGGTGTGCAGGGCCGGGCCGGGCAGGTACTCGCGAGGCTCGAAGGCGGCCAGGGCAGGGGCCTGGACGATGCGCCGGGTGATACGGATGGCCTCGGCGGCCACGCGCAGGTCGTACGGGTCGCTCAGGTAGTTGGGATCGATCAGCGGCGCGGCGTTCATGTCTGCCGAACGGATGTCGATACGGCCCCGGCTGGCCGGGCGCAGGTTGCATACCGAGGCGGTGAACGCCGGGAAACGGTGCAAGGGTTCGCCGAAGCGCTCCAACGACAGCGGCTGCACGTGGTATTGCAGGTTGGGGGTGGCCTGCTCGGGCCCGGAGCGCACGAACGCGCCCAGCTGGCTCGGCGCCATGGCCAACGGGCCGCTGCGATCGTAGAGGTAGCGCAGGCCCATGCCCAGCTTGCCCCACAAGCTGTTAGCCATCTGGTTGAGGGTGCGGGTATTGCGCACCTCGTAGATCAGGCGCAATTGCAGGTGGTCCTGCAGGTTTCCGCCGACACCGGCCAGCTCGTGGCGCACACCGATGCCGAGGCCTTCGAGCAGCTTGCGCGGGCCGATGCCGGAACGTTGCAGGATCCCGGGGGAACCGACGGCGCCCGCGCAGAGGATGATCTCGCGGCGCGCCCTGAACTCATGCCAGGCGCCTTGCCAGCGCGCCTTGACCGCCGTGGCGCGGGTGTTGTCCAGCAGCACCTGGTCGACCTGCACGTCGGTCAGCACGGTGAGGTTGGGGCGCCGTTGCACCGGCCGCAGGAAGGCCTTGGCGGAGTTCCAGCGCACGCCGCTGCGCTGGTTGACCTGGAAGTAACCGCAGCCAGCGTTGTCGCCGGTATTGAAGTCGGGCACCTTGGCAATGCCGCTCTGTTCGGCGGCATCGCGGAAGGCATCGAGGATCGGCCAGCTGTAGCGCTGCTGTTCGACCCGCCATTCACCCTCGGCACCGTGGCTGTCGCTGGCGCCGGCGAAGTGGTGCTCGCTGGCCTTGAACAGCGGCAGCACGTCCTTCCAGGCCCAGCCCTCGTTGCCTTGCTCGGCCCAGCGATCATAGTCGGCAGCCTGGCCGCGCATGTAGATCATGCCGTTGATCGACGAGCAGCCTCCCAGCACCTTGCCCCGTGGATACCCCAGGCTGCGACCGCCCAGGCCGGGCTGCGCCTCGGTCTTGAAGCACCAGTCGGTGCGCGGGTTGCCGATGCAGTAGAGGTAACCGACGGGAATGTGGATCCAGGGATAGGTGTCGCGGCCACCGGCCTCGAGCAGCAGCACGCGGCAGGCAGGGTCGGCGGACAAGCGGTTGGCCAACAGGCAACCGGCAGGGCCAGCGCCTACGACCACGTAGTCGAAGACAGAATCGGCTGATGGCATGTGCAACCTCGCGCCTGATTTTTATTCTTGTCCCGGACCATCTTATTGATTAATTTCGCCGGGGAAACACGAGATTTCGCGCAGCCGCTGTGCGTTTTAGCACAGCGCTCACAGCCACGGCGCCGCTCCTGCAAAACGAAGCCGCACCGTCCGAAATGCACAGGGACAAGCATGTTCGACTGGAATGATCTGCGGTTTTTCCTCGAGTTACAGCGCAGTGGCCGCCTGCTCACTGCCGCCAAACGCCTCAACACCACCCACAGCACCGTGGCCCGGCACATCGAGAGCATCGAGAAGAGCCTGGGTACCGCCCTGTTCGTCCAGCACGCCCAGGGCTATGAACTCACCCCGTCCGGCCAGGCCTTGCTCAAGCATGCCGAGGCGATGGAGAACGTCGCCTTGCTGGCTCAGGAGGAAATCACCCAGGCCATCACGCCCCTGGGCAAGATCCGCCTGGGGGTCACCGAAGGCATCGGCATCATGTTCTTCACCCCACGCATGAGCGCGCTGTTCGAGCGCTACCCGGGGCTCGAGGTGGAGTTGGTGGCGGTGCCGCGCTTCGTCAGCATCCTCAACCGCGAGGCGGAAATCAGCATCCACCTGGAACGGCCCAGCGCCGATTTGCTCATCACCCGCAAGCTCACCGACTACCGCCTGGCCCTTTACGCCAGCCAGGAATACCTCGACCACGCTCCGCCCCTGCGCAACCGCGAGGACCTGGCCCGGCACAGCTGGATCGGCTACGTCGACGACCTGCTGTTCAGCCAGGAGCTGCTGTTTCTCAACAGTTTTTGCCGGGCCCCCAACGTAGCGTTTCGCAGCACCAGCGTGATCGCCCAGCAGCATGCCGCCCGCGCAGGCCTGGGCATCGCCGTGCTGCCCAACTACATGGCCCGGCACGACCCCACCTTGGTGCGGGTGCTGCCTAGCGAAACCATCCAGCGCAGCTACTGGATCTGCACCCGCCGCGAGCTGCACAAGTCGGTTCGCCTGCGGGTGGTCTGGGACTACCTGCTGGCCCTGTGCGCGGCGGAGCAGGCCGAGCTGCTAGCCGAGTAGCGCCTTGCCGGCCAGCAACACGGCGGCACCGATCCCTGCCAAGGCGAACAGTTGCTGCAGCCGCGGCCCGGCCAGTTTCGCCGCCAGCGGCCGCGCCAGCAGCAGGCCGAGCACCGCACCGACGGCGAACGGGGCACCCAGCCGCCAGTGCACCACGCCTGCCAGGCTGGCACTGGCCACGCTACCGGCAGACACCAGGGCGATCACCGCCAGCGAGGTGGCGACGATGCTCTTCATGTCCAGGTTGGTGTAGCGGTTCAACGCTGGGATGATGACGAAGCCGCCCCCCACGCCGAGCAGGCCGGACAGCAAGCCCGAGAGCACACCCGTGAAGGCCAGGGCGCGTGCGCAGGGCAGGGTCCAGCGCAGCCGTCCCTGCTGTGGGTTGAGCACGCAGGGCATGATCTGCCGCTCGCCACAGGGCGAATCGCCACGCATCTGGCGCCTGGCCTTGCGCCAGATGCGCAGACAGGCGTACACCAGCACTGCGGCGAACACCAGGGCCAGGGGCGTATTGGGCAAACGATGCGCCAGCATCAGCCCGAACGGTGCCGTGACGATGCCAATGGCGGCAATGAACAGCGCCGCCCGGTAGCGCACCAGGCCCTGGCGCAGGCCCAACCCGGCGCCGACCGCCGCCGCCAGGCCCACCGCCAGCAAGCCGATGGGCGCTGCCTCGACCATGCTCAGGCCCAGGCCGAACACCAGCAAGGGCACCGCCAGGATGCCGCCACCGGCACCGGTCAGCGCCAGCACCGCGCCAATGATCGCCCCCAGGCCTGCCCCGAGGAATTGATGTTCGATCACTGCACAGCCTCGGCCTTCATGGGTTGCGGCCGCGCCAGCCACTCCCGGCCCTTGAGCATGGCCTGCCAGTACAATGGCGGCAGTACTCGCGCCTTGAGCAGCCAGGCCAGGCGGGTCGGCTGGCGCCCATCGAGCAGCCAGCGAGGGAAGCTCGGCGCCACCTTGCCGCCATAGGTGAATTCGGCCAGGACGATCTTGCCGCGCTCGACGGTCAATGGGCAGGAGCCATAGCCATCGTACTGGGCCAAGGTCGGCAGACGGCCCAGGGCGACCAGGACATTGTTGGCCACGACCGGTGCCTGTTTGCGCGCTGCGGCGGCGGTCTTGGCATTGCTGGTGTTGGTCACGTCCCCCAGGGCGTGGATATTGGCGAACCGACGATGGCGCAGGCTGTGCGGATCGACATCGACCCAGCCCGCGGCATCGGCCAGCGGACTTTGCTGGATGAAATCCGGTGCCACCTGTGGCGGCACCACGTGGAGCATGTCGAAGGCCTCGACGTGGGTTTGCGTGCTGCCGTCGGGCAGGGTACGCACGAACGTGGCGCGCTTGCCGGGCCCGTCCACGGCCACCAGGCGATGGGCGTAGTTGAGGTCGACGCCGTACTTGTCGATGTAGGCCATCAGGGCCGGCACATAGTCGGCCACGCCGAACAGCACGGTGCCGGCATTGAAGAAACTCGCCTTGACCGCGCCCAGGTGGCCTTGGCGCAACCAATGGTCGCAAGACAGGTACAGGGCCTTCTGTGGCGCACCCGCGCACTTGATCGGCATCGGCGGCTGGGTGAACAGGGCTCGGCCTTGCTTGAGGTTGCTCACCAACTGCCAGGTGTAAGGCGCCAGATCGTATCGGTAGTTGGACGTGACGCCGTTGCGGCCCAGGGTTTCGTTCAAGCCCTCGATGGCGTTCCAATCGAGCTTGAGGCCGGGGCACACCACCAGCTGTTCGTAGCTGACGGCGCGACCATCTTCGAGGCGGACCGTTTGTCCGTGGGGGTCGAAACCTGCGACCCTCGCCTTGATCCAGCGTACGCCCCGCGGCATGGTCGAGGCCATGGTACGGGCGGTGGCCGGGGCCTGGAACACACCGGCACCGACCATGGTCCAGCCAGGCTGGTAGTAATGAACGTCGGCCGGGTCGATCAGCGCGATATCGAGGGACGGGTCACGGCTGACCAGGCTGGAGGCGGTGGCGATACCGGCGGCACCGGCACCGACGATGACCACCTTGTGGTGGTCGGTGCATGAGGCATCGGCAGGGGACTGCAAGGCAGGCATGGCGGTGTTTCCTTGAAATAGTCGTTATAGGGCCAAGGTGCTCAGAGCACATTCAGCGGGATCTTCAGATAGCGCACGCCGTTGTCTTCGGGCTCGGGCAACTGGCCGCTGCGCATGTTGACCTGCACCGACGGCAGGATCAGCACAGGCATGTCGAGGGTGGCATCGCGGGCTTCGCGCATGGTCACGAAGCTGTCCTCGCTGACGCCTTCGTGAATGTGGATATTGCTGGCGCGCTGCTCGGCCACGGTGGTGACGTAGCGCAGCTCACGCCCACCGGGCAGGTAGTCGTGGCACATGAACAGGCGGGTCTGGTCGGGGAACGCCAGCAGGCGCCGGATCGAGCGGTACAGGGTGCGCGCATCGGCCCCCGGGAAGTCGCAGCGGGCTGTGCCGTAGTCAGGCATGAACAGGGTGTCGCCGACGAACACAGCGATCTCGCCGCCATCCTCGACCACGTAGCTCATGCAGGCCGGGGTATGGCCGGGCGTATGCAAGGCACGGGCACGCAGGTTACCGATCAGGAAGACTTCCTCGTCTTCGAGCAGCACGTCGAACTGGCTGCCATCACGGGCAAAGCCCGGCTCGGCGTTGAACAGCGCGCCGAAGGTCTTCTGCACCTGGGTGATCCGCGCACCGATGGCCACATGGCCGCCGAGCTTGTCCTTGAGGTAGGCCGCGGCCGACAGGTGATCGGCGTGTACATGGGTCTCCAGGATCCACTGGACCTTGGCCCCCAGCGCCTCGACCCGAGCGATCAACCTGTCCGCCGACTCGCTGCAGGTGCGCCCGGACTTGGGGTCGTAGTCCAACACGCTGTCGATCAGCGCGCAGTGGCGCGTCTCGCCGTCCATCACCAGGTAACTGATGGTCGAGGTCACCTCGTCGAACAAGGCTTCCACATGAAGGTTGCTGCCGATGATCATTGCGCTCTCCAGGGTTTATCCACCGTGCCTTCATAGAGGCGTAGGCAGTGTCCCGGGGTTTATCAAGATGCATGCCAGCAATAATTGGGCATCTGCGCCGTCCTTTTCGCGGGCAAGCCCGCTCCCACAGGGTCAGGTGCAGGCCCCTAGAACAGGGCATCCTGTAGGGGCGGGCTTGCCCGCGAAAAGGCGTGCACCGAGGATTCGGCTCACCCAGCCCAAGCATTCCATGCCAGCTCTGGCAGTCCCTTCTGGCAGTCGACTGACAGCCAATGGCAGTGTTTGGCAGTCCCTGCTACCCTCGCCGGGTACTTCCCATCGGCCACCTTCATGTCCGCGCTTTCCGTGTATCCCGACCATCCCGCCATCCTCGCCCTGGTGTCCTACCTGGAACACGATGTGCACCCAAGCATCATCCTCGACACCGACTACAACATCCTCGCCGCCAACGCCGCCTACCGCCGGCAGTTCGGCACGGACGACCAGGCACCGTTGGGTGAAAAGTGCCACCGTGTCTCCCACCACTATGCCGTGCCGTGCGACCAGGCCGGTGAGCATTGCCCCCTGCGCAAGGCCTTGGACAGCAAGGTGCCGGAGCGCGTCCTGCACATCCACCACACCCCCCGTGGGCCCGAGCACGTGGACGTGGAACTGCGACCGATCCTCGATGAGCAGGGCAGGGTGGTGGCCTTCGTCGAACGCCTGACCAGCGTCACCCTGGCCTCCGCACAACCCCAACAGCAAGGCCTGGTCGGGCGCGCCCCTGCCTTCAAGACGGCCCTTGCCAGCCTGCAGCGGGCAGCGCCGGCGCAGATCCCGGTGCTGCTGCAGGGCGAGTCCGGTACCGGCAAGGAACTGTTCGCCCGCGCCCTGCACCTGGGCAGTCCTCGGGCCAACGGGCCGCTGGTGGTGGTCGATTGCACGGGGCTTACCGAGTCGCTGTTCGAGAGCGAGCTGTTCGGCTACGAGAAGGGCGCATTCACCGGCGCGACCCAGCGCAAGATCGGCCTGGCCGAGGCGGCCCATGGCGGCACCCTGTTCCTCGACGAAATCGGTGAAGTGCCGCTGGCCATGCAGGTGAAGTTGCTGCGCCTGATCGAGTCGGGCAGCTTTCGCCCGGTTGGCAGCTTGCGCACGGTGCATTCGGACTTTCGCCTGGTGTCAGCGACGCACAAGCCGCTGAAGGAGATGGTCGCGGCCGGGACCTTCCGCGAAGATCTTTACTACCGCATCAGCGGTTTCCCCATTCGCCTGCCAGCCCTGCGGGAGCGGGTCGAAGACCTGCCCTTGCTGGCCGAGAGCTTGTTGCAACGCATGGGCAAGCAACCACCCCGGCTGACGCCGAAGGCGCTCGAGCGGCTCAGCTTGCATCCGTTCCCGGGCAATATCCGCGAGCTGCGCAACATACTCGAACGGGCGCGCCTGTTCGCCGACGACGGCCTGATTCGTCCTGAGCATTTGCCGGAAGACATTGGCCCCAGTGCAGGGGCAGGGCAGGTGGCGCCACGCCGTCGTGGCCGCAATGAGTTGAGCGACCTGGCGCACGCCCTGGAAAGCTTCCAAGGATCGCGTAGCGAGCTGGCTCGGTATCTGGGTATGAGTGAACGTACCCTGTATCGACGCTTGCGAGAGTTGGGGATCTGAACGAAAAAAGGGGCTGCAAAAGCAGCCCCTTTTTTCGTTCGCCGACCTGATCAGAAATCCAGGTTAGCCACCGACAGCGCATTGCTTTCGATGAACTCACGACGTGGTTCCACCGCATCCCCCATCAAGGTGTTGAAGATCTGATCGGCTGCGATCGCATCTTCGATAGTCACCTTGAGCATGCGACGGACGTTCGGGTCCATGGTGGTTTCCCACAGCTGATCCGGGTTCATCTCACCCAGACCTTTGTATCGCTGGATGGTGTGGCGCTTGGCGGTTTCGTTCATCAGCCAGTCCAGGGCTTCCTTGAACTCGCTGACCGCCTTGCGACGCTCACCCCGCTGCACGTAGGCACCTTCGCCCAACAGGGTACTGAGCTTGGCGCCCAGGTTCACGACCGAACGGTAGTCGTTGCTGCCGAAGAAGTCGCGGTTGAAGGTGACGTAGCTGGCCAGGCCGTGAGAGGTGATTTCCACTTCCGGCAGCCAGACGTTGCGCTCCTTGTCCTCGCGCAGGCTGGCCTGGTAGATCAGGCCGGACTTCTGGCTGTTGTTCAGGCGCTCCTGGAGCTTGCCCAGCCAGGCCTGCATGACAGCGTGGTCGCCCAATTGCTCCAGGGTGACTTCCGGCAGGTAGATGAAGTGCTCGGTCAGCTCCTGCGGGTACAGACGCGACAGGCGCTTGAGGGTCTTCATCACACCACGGAATTCATTCACCAGACCTTCGAGCTGCACACCGGAAACCGGTGGCGCCGACTCGTCCAGGTGCAGGCTGGCATCTTCCAGGGCCGACTGCGTCATGTATTCCTCCATGGCGTCGTCGTCCTTGATGTACTGCTCCTGCTTGCCTTTCTTCACCTTGTACAGCGGCGGCTGGGCGATGTAGATGTAGCCACGCTCGACCAGCTCGGGCAGTTGGCGGAAGAAGAAGGTCAGCAGCAAGGTACGGATGTGCGAACCGTCAACGTCAGCATCGGTCATGATGATGATGTTGTGATAACGCAGCTTGTCGATGTTGTACTCTTCGCGGCCAATGCCACAGCCCAGGGCGGTGATCAGGGTGCCGACCTCTTGGGACGAGATCATCTTGTCGAAACGTGCTTTCTCGACGTTGAGGATCTTGCCTTTGAGCGGCAGGATCGCCTGGGTACGACGGTTGCGGCCTTGCTTGGCCGAGCCACCCGCGGAGTCACCCTCCACCAAGTACAGTTCGGAAAGGGCAGGGTCCTTCTCCTGGCAGTCGGCGAGCTTGCCTGGCAGGCCCGCGATATCCAAGGCGCCTTTGCGGCGGGTCATTTCACGAGCCTTGCGTGCCGCTTCACGGGCACGGGCAGCATCGATCATCTTGCCGACGACGGCCTTGGCCTCGTTGGGGTTCTCCAACAGGAAGTCGGCGAAGTACTTGTTCATCTCCTGTTCCACGGCGGTCTTCACCTCCGAGGAAACCAGCTTGTCCTTGGTCTGCGAGCTGAACTTGGGATCCGGCACCTTGACCGAGATGATTGCGGTCAGACCTTCACGCGCATCGTCACCGGTGGTCGAGACCTTGTTCTTCTTGGCCAGACCTTCCTGTTCGATGTAGTTGTTCAGGTTGCGGGTCAGCGCCGAGCGGAAGCCCACCAAGTGGGTACCACCGTCACGCTGTGGAATGTTGTTGGTGAAGCACAGCAGGTTTTCGTTGAAGCTGTCGTTCCACTGCAGGGCTACCTCGACCCCCACGCCGTCGTCACGCTGGACACTGAAGTGGAAGACCTGGGAGTTCACCGGGGTCTTGTTGGTGTTCAGGTATTCGACGAATGCACGCAGACCACCTTCGTACTTGAAGAACTCTTCCTTGCCGGTGCGCTCGTCCTTGAGCATGATGCCGACGCCCGAGTTGAGGAACGATAGCTCACGGATACGCTTGGCCAGGATGTCCCAGCTGAAGTGGATGTTCTTGAAGGTTTCTGCCGACGGCTTGAAATGAATGTGGGTGCCGGTGGTTTCGCTTTCACCAACGACCTCCATTGGCGCCTGTGGAACACCATGGACGTAGGTTTGTTCCCAGATCTTGCCGCTGCGGCGTACGGTCAGTACCAGCTTCTCGGAGAGGGCGTTCACCACGGAAACACCTACGCCGTGCAGGCCGCCAGAAACCTTGTAGGAGTTGTCATCGAATTTACCGCCTGCGTGCAAGACCGTCATGATCACTTCGGCAGCCGACACGCCTTCTTCTTTATGCACATCGACCGGAATGCCGCGACCGTTATCGCGAACACTGATGGATTCGTCCGGGTGGATGATGACAGTGATGTCGTCGCAGTGACCGGCGAGGGCCTCGTCGATCGAGTTATCGACCACCTCGAATACCATGTGGTGCAGGCCGCTACCATCATCGGTGTCGCCAATGTACATGCCGGGGCGTTTGCGCACGGCATCCAGTCCTTTCAGCACCTTGATGCTGGAGGAGTCGTACGTTTGATTTTCGCTCATGCCTTCACTCCCGATGGTCGTGGGTCTGGGTGATACGGCCCTGTTCCACGTGGAACAAAGCAACTGGCGTTTCCTTCTGCCAGCCTTCCCTCAGTAATTCGTGATCTACACAGGTGATAAACACCTGGCAGTTTAATTCTTCGAGCAAGCGGCACAGCGCACGGCGATGCTGCTCATCCAGTTCGGACGGCAAGTCATCGACAAGATAAATACAGTGACCGCGACGAGCTTGACTGACGAGATGGCCCTGGGCTATTCGCAAGGCGCAAACCACCAGTTTCTGCTGACCTCGCGACAGGATGTCGGCGGCGTTGTTCGCGCTCAATCGCAGACGCAAATCGGCTCGCTGTGGTCCCGCCTGGGTGTGACCCATCTGCTGATCGCGAAGAAGGGAGGAGGCGAGTACTTCGTTGAGTTCCCGGTCCTTGTCCCAGCCTCGGTAGTAGCTAAGGGTCAGCCCTTCCAGTTCGACCAGTTCGCTCAGGGTTCGCTCGAAGACAGGCTTCAAGGCCTTGATATAGTTGCGACGGTATTCATCTATTTCCGCGCTGGCCAGGCACAATTCCCGGTCCCAGGCGGCTTGCGAAGCAGCGTCAAGTGTACCATGACGCAACCATGAGTTCCGCTGCCGCAGCGCCTTCTGCAGTCGTTGCCAGGCCGCCATGAATCGAGGTTCCACGTGGAACACTCCCCAATCCAGGAACTGCCGGCGGATCTTGGGCGCCCCTTCGAGTAGGCGGAAGCTGTCTGGGTTGATCAGCTGCAAGGGCAGCATTTCCGCCAACTGGGCCGTGCTGCGGGCATTCTGCCCATCGATGCGGATGGTGAATTCTCCCTGGCGATCGCGAGAGATCCCCAGGCTGCTGGTTCCTCCCTCTACCAACTGGACCTCGCCGAATACGGTGCATGTCGGCTGCTCGTACTGGATGACCGGGTTCAAGCGGGTGCTGCGAAACGAACGCGCCAGCCCAAGTAGGTGCACGGCTTCCAGCACGCTGGTCTTGCCGCTGCCGTTGTCGCCGTAGAGGATGTTGATGCGAGGAGAGGGGGAGAGGGTCACCGGGTGCAGGTTGCGCACCGCGGTGACCATGATACGTCGAAGGGACATTTGGCCTGCTACGGTTACAGACGCATCGGCATGACAACGTAGGACGAGTCGTCGTTACCGGCTTCCTGGAGCAGGGCGCTGCTGTTGGAGTCGGAGAGGATCAGGCGAACCTGTTCCGTGGTCATGACCCCCAGCACATCCAGCAGGTAGCTGACGTTGAAGCCGATCTCCAGCGAGCTACCGTTGTAATCGACGCTGATTTCTTCTTCCGCTTCTTCCTGTTCCGGGTTGTTGGCCTGGATCTTCAATTGGCCAGCGGCCAGTTGCAGGCGGATACCGCGGTACTTCTCGTTGGACAGGATCGCGGTGCGGCTGAAGGCTTCGCGCAGCGCCTGGCGATCACCGATCACCAACTTGTCGCCGCCCTTGGGCAGTACGCGCTCATAATCGGGGAACTTGCCGTCTACAAGCTTCGAGGTGAAGGTGAATTCGCCAGTGGTCGCGCGGATATGGTGCTGGCCCAGCACGATGCTGACCATGCCTTCCGGGTCGGTGAGCAGGCGGGCCAGCTCGAGGATACCCTTGCGCGGCACGATGACCTGGTGGCGGTCAGCCTGGCCGATAGGCGCCTGCATGGAGCACAGGGCCAGGCGGTGACCATCGGTGGCCACGGCACGCAGGGTGTCGGTGGAGACTTCCAGCAACATGCCGTTGAGGTAGTAGCGCACGTCCTGCTGGGCCATGGCGAAGCTGGTGCGCTCGATCAGCCGGCGCAGCTTGCTTTGCTCCAGGTTGCAGGTCAGCGAGCCAGGGCCTTCCTCGACGGTCGGGAAATCGTTGGCCGGCAGGGTCGACAGGGTGAAGCGGCTACGACCGGCCTTGACCAGCAGTTTCTGCTCGTCGACCTTGATATCGATCAGCACGTCGTTCGGCAGGCTCTTGCAGATGTCCATCAGCTTGCGCGCCGGAACGGTGATCTCGCCAGGCTCGGCCGGCTCTTCCAGTTGTACGCGGCCAACCAGTTCGACTTCCAGGTCGGTACCGGTCAACGACAGTTGCTGGCCTTGTACGACCAGCAGCACGTTGGACAGGACCGGCAAGGTCTGGCGGCGCTCGACGACACCTGCGACCAGTTGCAGGGGTTTCAACAGGGCTTCGCGTTGAATGGTGAAATGCATGGTCTAGTCCCTTGCCTTCAATAAGCTGCACCGACACCCATCAGGTCGTCAGCGTCCGCAGCAGGTTCTTGTAGTCCTCGCGGATGTCCGCGTCGGATTCCTTCAATTCGTTGATCTTGCGGCAGGCGTGCAGCACGGTGGTGTGGTCACGGCCGCCGAACATGTCGCCGATCTCCGGCAGACTGTGGTTGGTCAGCTCCTTGGACAGGGCCATGGCCACCTGCCGGGGACGGGCCACCGATCGCGAACGCCGCTTGGACAACAGGTCGGCGATCTTGATCTTGTAGTACTCGGCCACGGTGCGCTGGATGTTATCCACACTGACCAGCTTGTCCTGCAATGCCAGCAGGTCCTTGAGCGACTCACGGATCAGTTCGATGGTGATATCCCGGCCCATGAAGTGCGAATGGGCGATCACCCGTTTCAGGGCACCTTCCAGTTCACGCACGTTGGAACGGATGCGCTGGGCAATGAAGAACGCCGCATCATGCGGCAGTTCGACCTTCGCCTGGTCGGCCTTCTTCATGAGAATCGCCACGCGGGTTTCCAGTTCCGGTGGCTCGACGGCTACCGTCAGGCCCCAGCCGAAACGGGACTTCAGGCGCTCTTCCAGGCCTTCGATTTCCTTCGGGTAGCGGTCGCTGGTGAGAATCACCTGCTGGCCGCCCTCGAGCAGGGCGTTGAAGGTGTGGAAGAACTCTTCCTGGGAGCGTTCCTTGCGGGCGAAGAACTGAATGTCGTCGATCAGCAAGGCATCGACCGAACGATAGAAACGCTTGAACTCGTTGATCGCGTTCAACTGCAGCGCCTTGACCATGTCTGCGACGAAACGCTCGGAATGCAGGTACACCACCTTGGCATTCGGATTCTTCTTCAGCAGATGGTTACCCACAGCGTGCATGAGGTGGGTCTTACCCAGGCCTACGCCGCCATACAGGAAAAGCGGGTTGTAGCCATGCTTGGGATTGTCGGCGACCTGCCAGGCGGCCGCACGGGCCAACTGGTTGGACTTACCTTCGACGAAGGTTTCGAAGGTGAAGGTCCGGTTCAGGTAGCTGGTGTGCTTGAGCGCACCTTCGACCTGTACGGTGCGTTGTTCGGTTCGAGCCGTGGCTGCCGGTGCTGGGGCGGTTTCGCCCATGGCATCGAAACTGTCGCGCGAAGACGGCTCCTCGATCTCGTTGACCAGTACCGGCTCGATCGCAGGCTCGGCGATCGGCTCGTTGTGGACCACGACCTGTGCCGGCTGCTGCGCCTGGGCTTGCTGGGCCAGGCTGGCGGCAACCGCGGCACTGACCGGCGCATTGGGGGCGGCACGCGGAGCGGAGCTGCGGCGGCTGCCTATTAATAAGGAAAGGGCAGGCGCAATGCCGTTGCCGTGCTCGCCCAACAGCTCGAGCAAACGGCCCAGGTACTTTTCATTGACCCAATCGAGAACGAAACGGTTGGGCGCATAGACGCGCAACTCGTCGCCTTCGGCTTCGACCTGTAGCGGACGGATCCAGGTGTTGAATTGCTGGGCAGGCAGTTCATCGCGCAGAAGCTCCACGCACTGCTGCCAAAGTTCCACTGACACGGATATCCCCTGAGTTTGAAAGCCGGATGAGGCAAAAACAAACCGCCATTGTACCGGGC
Organism: Pseudomonas sp. I2; assembly: GCF_040984075.1. Lineage (NCBI taxonomy): Bacteria > Pseudomonadati > Pseudomonadota > Gammaproteobacteria > Pseudomonadales > Pseudomonadaceae > Pseudomonas > Pseudomonas sp. I2. Next base: position 82,164 of record NZ_JBCGFQ010000014.1, on the reverse strand, counting down.
GGGCGACCACTTATCCACATGTGGCAACGACTCACCGAGTGGCAAATCGGTCAATTCACAACCAAAACGCCACCCACGCCGTGTGAATAAGCTCTGTGGATAACCTCCCTTGAGGGCTATGCACAACCCTGACCTGAAACCAGTGGATAACTCGCCTGTGGATAAGCAGCCTTTCGATCCACAGCTTTTCCGCGGGCCCGGCACAGCCAGAACACCTCTTACCGACAGGGTTATGAATCTCTGTACAGCGCGTGTTTTCTTGCCTTAACGAGGTTATCCACAGAAAGTTATCCACTAAAGATCTATAAGTTCTTCAGAAAAGCTTTTTATATGTCCTTCTGTTTTTTCATGTTGTCGTCTCGTGTCGGCCTGATCAAGCCTTCAGAGGCATCGGGGCAGGTCACGCCTTCCATAAGGAAAGGCTGGTTGGAAATTGACCTATTGGCTTGCTTTCTCTAGAATCGCCGATCTCTTAAAAAGGGGGCCATTCCGGCCCGTTGTCGACGAACCCAGGTAACAACGCCATGAAACGTACTTTCCAACCAAGCACCATCAAGCGCGCGCGCACCCACGGCTTCCGTGCCCGTATGGCTACCAAGAACGGCCGCGCTGTTCTGTCGCGTCGTCGTGCCAAAGGCCGTAAGCGTCTGGCAATTTGATTTTTCGGCACAGGTGGTGAGTCAGGACTTCAGTCGGGACAAGCGACTGCTTACACCCCGGCATTTCAAAGCGGTCTTCGACTCCCCAACCGGCAAGGTTCCAGGGAAAAACCTGCTTATCCTTGCCCGCGAGAACGGCCTCGATCATCCACGGCTCGGCCTGGTGATCGGCAAGAAGAGCGTCAAGCTCGCCGTTCAACGCAATCGCCTCAAACGCTTGATGCGCGATTCCTTTCGCCTGAACCAGCAGATGCTCGCTGGCCTGGACATCGTGATCGTCGCGCGCAAGGGATTGGGCGAGATCGAGAACCCAGAATTGCACCAACACTTTGGCAAGCTCTGGAAGCGCCTGGTACGCAGTCGGCCCTCTCCAGCGGTTAACGCCGATTCCGCAGGGGTAGACAGCCACGATGCGTAAACTGGCCCTCGTTCCGATCCAGTTTTACCGTTACGCCATTAGTCCACTGATGGCCAGTCACTGTCGTTTCTACCCCAGTTGCTCCTGTTACGCCTATGAAGCCATCGAAACCCATGGCCTCTTGCGTGGCGGGTGGCTAGCCGTTCGTCGCCTGGGGCGCTGTCATCCGTGGAACGACGGTGGTTTCGATCCCGTTCCACCAGCTCCTTCCTCCCGAACTTCTTCGATAGCCGAGTAATCATGGATATTAAACGCACGATCCTGATCGTCGCCCTGGCAATCGTGTCCTACGTCCTGGTCCTCAAGTGGAACCAGGACTACGGCCAGGCTGCCTTGCCGACTCAGAATACTGCTGCCAGCAACGTTGCCCCGGCGCTGCCGGACACCGTGCCGGCCGGCAACGATGGCGCCAGCGCCGATGTGCCGAGCGCCAACGCTGAATCCAGCCCAGCCGAACTGGCGCCGGTCGCGGTCAGCAAGGACCTGGTCCGGATCAAGACCGATGTCCTGGACCTGGCTATCGACCCGGTGGGCGGCGACATCGTCCAGCTGACCCTGCCGAAATACCCACGTCGCCAGGACCATCCGGACATTCCGTTCCAGCTGTTCGACAACGGCAGCGAGCGTGTCTACCTGGCCCAAAGCGGCCTGACCGGCGCCAACGGCCCGGATGCCCGTGCCAGTGGTCGCCCGCTGTACGCCACCGAACAGAAGCACTACCAGCTGGCCGACGGCCAGGACCAACTGGTGGTCGACCTGAAGTTCAGCGACAACGGCGTCAACTACATCAAGCGCTTCACCTTCAAGCGCGGCGAATACGACCTGGCTGTCAGCTACCTGATCGACAACCAGAGCAGCCAGGCCTGGACCGGCAATCTGTTCGCCCAGCTCAAGCGTGACGCCAGCTCCGACCCGTCGTCGAGCACTGCCACCGGCACCGCGACCTACCTGGGCGCAGCCCTGTGGACAGCTTCGGAGCCGTACAAGAAAGTGTCGATGAAGGACATCGACAAGGGCAGCTTGAAAGAAAATGTGTCCGGCGGCTGGGTCGCCTGGCTGCAGCACTACTTCGTGACCGCCTGGATCCCGAACGCCTCGGACAACAACGTCGTCCAGACCCGCAAGGACAGCCAGGGCAACTACATCATCGGCTACACCGGCCCGGCGCTGAACGTGCCTGCCGGCGGCAAGGCCGAAACCAGCGCCATGCTGTATGCCGGCCCGAAGATCCAGTCCAAGCTCAAGGAGTTGTCCCCAGGCCTGGAACTGACCGTCGACTACGGCTTCCTGTGGTTCATCGCCCAGCCGATCTTCTGGCTGCTGCAACATATCCACAGCCTGCTGGGCAACTGGGGCTGGTCGATCATCGTCCTGACCATGCTCATCAAGGGCCTGTTCTTCCCGCTCTCGGCCGCCAGCTACCGTTCGATGGCGCGCATGCGTGCCGTGGCGCCGAAGCTGCAGCAGCTCAAGGAACGCTTCGGTGACGATCGCCAGAAGATGTCCCAGGCGATGATGGAGCTGTACAAGAAAGAGAAGATCAATCCGCTGGGTGGCTGCCTGCCGATCCTGGTGCAGATGCCAGTGTTCCTGGCCCTGTACTGGGTACTGCTGGAAAGCGTGGAAATGCGCCAGGCCCCATGGATGCTGTGGATCACCGACCTGTCGATCAAGGATCCGTTCTTCATCCTGCCGATCATCATGGGCGCCACCATGTTCATCCAGCAGAAGCTGAACCCGACTCCGCCGGATCCGATGCAGGCGAAGGTCATGAAAATGATGCCGATCATCTTCACCTTCTTCTTCCTGTGGTTCCCGGCCGGCCTGGTGCTGTACTGGGTTGTGAACAACTGCCTGTCGATCGCGCAGCAGTGGTACATCACCCGCGCCATCGAAGCCGCGACCAAGAAAGCGGCTGCTTGACGGGCTGCTGAGCTAGCCTGTGAATAAAAACGCCCCTTCGTGGGGCGTTTTTGCTATCTGTGTATTTTTCGTAGAGGTTTTCGAGCATGAACACTGTGCGTGAAACCATCGCAGCCATCGCCACCGCCCAGGGGCGCGGAGGCGTTGGCATCGTCAGGCTGTCCGGCCCGTTGGCCAGCCAGGCGGGGCAGGCCATTACCGGCCGCTCCCTGACGCCACGCCATGCCCACTACGGCCCGTTCCGCGATGACCAGGGCCTGGTGCTGGACGAAGGCATCGCCTTGTTCTTCCCCGGGCCGAATTCGTTCACCGGCGAAGACGTCCTGGAACTGCAGGGGCATGGCGGGCCAGTGGTCATGGACATGCTGCTGCAGCGCTGCCTGCAACTGGGTTGCCGCCTGGCGCGGCCGGGCGAGTTCAGCGAGCGGGCATTTCTCAACGACAAGCTCGACCTGGCCCAGGCCGAAGCGATCGCCGACCTCATCGAGGCCAGCTCGACCCAGGCTGCGCGCAATGCCCTGCGTTCGCTGCAGGGGGAATTCTCCAAGCGTGTGCATAACCTCACCGAAGCCTTGATCGCGCTGCGGATCTACGTCGAAGCGGCTATCGACTTCCCTGAGGAAGAGATCGACTTCCTCGCCGATGGCCATGTGTTGTCCATGCTCGATGCGGTGCGCAGCGAGTTGTCCACAGTGCAGCGCGAGGCCGGGCAGGGCGCCCTGCTGCGCGATGGCATGACCGTGGTCATCGCCGGCCGGCCCAATGCCGGCAAATCCAGCCTGCTCAACCGCTTGGCAGGCCGGGAGGCGGCCATCGTCACGGATATCGCCGGCACCACGCGGGATATCCTGCGCGAACATATCCACATCGACGGCATGCCGCTGCACGTGGTGGACACCGCCGGCCTGCGCGATACCGACGATCATGTGGAAAAGATCGGTGTGGAGCGTGCACTCAAGGCCATTGGCGAGGCTGATCGCGTCCTGCTGGTGGTGGACTCCACCGCACCGGAAGCCAGCGACCCGTTTGCGCTGTGGCCGGAGTTCCTCGACTTGCGACCCGATCCGGCCAAGGTCACTCTCATCCGCAACAAAGCAGACCTGAGCGGCGAAACGGTGGCCATGGAGCAGAGCGAGGACGGCCACGTCACCCTCACGCTCAGCGCCAAGGGCGACGACGTGGGGCTGGAGCTGCTGCGGGAACACCTCAAGGCCTGCATGGGTTACGAACAGACCGCAGAGAGCAGTTTCAGCGCTCGCCGGCGTCACCTGGAGGCACTGCGCCAGGCAAGCGACCATCTCGAACATGGCCGTGCGCAATTGACCTTGGCGGGAGCCGGCGAACTGCTGGCCGAAGACCTGCGCCAGGCCCAGCAGGCGCTGGGGGAAATCACCGGGGCGTTCAGCTCCGACGATCTGCTGGGGCGCATCTTCTCCAGCTTCTGCATCGGCAAGTAACGTCCTCTTCTGGGGCGCCCTGCGCCCCATCGCGACACAACGCCGCTCCCGCAGGTACGGCGACCAATCCCTGACCTTATCTCCATTCCCTGACACCAGAAGTCATCAACAGGTGCGTATTCGCTCGCCTGAGCTCTGTGGAAAACTCGCCCTCAGCGCCGTTGATAACAGGGCGTTTTGGCTGAGGACAAATCCACCTGTGGGTAACACGCATTTTAATCCACAGGTTAAATGGCGTTATCCAGAGCCCTCAGGGTCACTGAGGCACAGGGTTATAAAATCCTCAAGGCGGCGATATGAAAGGCCTACAGAAGCTTATCCACAGGCAGGCACGGGGCTAAGAATAAACATAAAAACAAAGCTTTTTTAAATTTTTCCTCTTTGTTTTCTTTTATTCGCCACTCATCCACAGCCTGGTCAAAATTTGCGCAAAAGGTTTCTTTAGGAGGGGGGAAGTCCCTATACTTGTCCGCTTACCTTCTCTATTCGCAAAACAGGCACGAGGTGCGTGGTGGATTTCCCTTCCCGTTTTGAAGTGATCGTCATCGGCGGCGGCCATGCCGGTACCGAGGCTGCGCTTGCGTCCGCACGCATGGGTGTGAAAACCCTGCTGCTGACCCATAACGTGGAAACCCTCGGTCACATGAGCTGCAACCCGGCCATCGGTGGTATCGGCAAGAGCCACCTGGTCAAGGAAATCGATGCGCTCGGCGGCGCCATGGCGCTGGCCACCGACAAGAGCGGCATCCAGTTCCGTATCCTGAACAACCGCAAAGGCCCGGCCGTACGTGCGACCCGTGCCCAGGCCGACCGCGCCATCTACAAGGCCGTGGTCCGCGAGGTCCTGGAAAACCAGCCGAACCTGTGGATATTCCAGCAGTCGTGCGATGACCTGATCGTCGAGCAGGACCAGGTCAAGGGCGTGGTCACCCAGATGGGTCTGCGCTTCTTCGCCGACTCTGTGGTACTGACCACCGGCACCTTTCTCGGTGGACTTATCCACATCGGCCTGCAGAACTATTCCGGTGGTCGCGCCGGCGATCCGCCCGCGATCGCCCTGGCCCACCGCCTGCGTGAGCTGCCGCTGCGTGTCGGTCGCCTGAAGACCGGCACACCACCGCGTATCGATGGCCGCTCTGTGGATTTCTCGGTAATGACCGAGCAGCCAGGCGACACGCCGATCCCGGTGATGTCCTTCATGGGCAAGGCCCAGATGCATCCACGCCAGGTCAGCTGCTGGATCACCCACACCAACGCCCGTACCCACGAGATCATCGCCTCGAACCTCGACCGTTCGCCGATGTACTCGGGCGTGATCGAAGGCGTTGGCCCACGCTATTGCCCGTCGATCGAAGACAAGATCCATCGCTTCGCCGACAAGGAAAGCCACCAGGTGTTCATCGAGCCGGAAGGCCTGACCACCCATGAGCTGTACCCCAACGGCATCTCCACGTCGCTGCCGTTCGATGTGCAGCTGGAGATCGTCCGCTCGATCCGTGGCATGGAGAATGCGCACATCGTTCGCCCGGGCTACGCCATCGAGTACGACTACTTCGACCCACGCGACCTGAAGTACAGCCTGGAGACCAAGGTCATCGGAGGCCTGTTCTTCGCCGGCCAGATCAACGGCACCACCGGCTACGAAGAGGCCGGTGCCCAGGGCCTGCTGGCGGGGACCAACGCTGCGTTGCGTGCCCAGGGTCGTGACAGTTGGTGCCCACGCCGCGACGAGGCCTACATCGGTGTGCTGGTCGACGACCTGATCACCCTCGGTACCCAGGAGCCGTACCGCATGTTCACCTCGCGCGCCGAATACCGGCTGATCCTGCGCGAGGACAATGCCGACCTACGCCTGACCGAGAAAGGCCGCGAGCTGGGCCTGATCGACGACGCCCGCTGGGCGGCGTTCTGCGCCAAGCGCGAAGGCATCGAACGCGAGGAACAGCGGCTGAAGTCGACCTGGGTGCGCCCGGGCACACCCGAAGGCCAGGCGGTTGTGGACAAGTTCGGCACGCCATTGAGTCATGAGTACAACCTGCTCAGCCTGCTGGCCCGCCCCGAGGTGGACTACGCTGGCCTGGTGGAGGCGACCGGTGGTGAATCCATCGATCCACAGGTGGCCGAGCAGGTCGAGATCAAGACCAAGTACGCCGGCTACATCGATCGCCAGCAGGACGAGATCGCCCGTCTGCGCGCCAGCGAGGACACCCGCCTGCCTGTGGATATCGACTATGCTTCGATCGCCGGCCTGTCCAAGGAGATCCAGGGCAAGCTCAGCCAGACCCGTCCGCAGACCCTGGGCCAGGCCTCGCGCATCCCAGGCGTGACCCCGGCGGCCATTTCCCTGTTGCTGATTCACCTGAAGAAACGCGGCGCAGGCCGCGAATTGGAGCAAAGCGCTTGAGTGCCCTGGTCACCCCGCAACACGCAGAAGAGTTGTCCACAGGTGCGCGCCAGCTCGGTGTCGAGCTGAGCCCGCAGCAGCACGAACAGCTGCTGGGCTACCTGGCCCTGCTGATCAAGTGGAACAAAGCCTATAACCTCACCGCGGTGCGTGATCCAGACGAGATGGTGTCGCGCCACCTGCTCGACAGCCTCAGCGTCATGCCGTTTATCCACAGCGACACGCAAAGCTGGCTGGATGTCGGCAGCGGCGGCGGCATGCCCGGCATCCCGCTGGCCATCCTGCATCCGCACAAGCAAGTGACGTTGCTCGACAGCAACGGCAAGAAAACCCGCTTCCTCACCCAGGTGAAGATGGAACTGAAACTGGACAACCTGCAGGTTATCCACAGCCGGGTCGAGGAGTTCCAGCCTGCGCAGCCGTTCTGCGGGATCGTCTCGCGAGCGTTCAGCAGCATGGAGAATTTCACCAACTGGACACGCCACCTGGGCGACGCACGGACGCAATGGCTTGCAATGAAGGGGCTGCATCCTGCCGATGAACTGGTAGCATTGCCCGCAGACTTCACAGTGGAAAGCGAGCAGGCCCTGACCGTTCCGGGTTGCCAGGGCCAGCGCCATCTGCTGATACTGCGCCGCAAGGCATGACTGGGAACACACGCAACAATGGCTAAGGTATTCGCAATCGCGAACCAGAAAGGTGGTGTGGGCAAGACCACCACCTGCATCAATCTCGCCGCATCGCTGGCCGCGACCAAGCGTCGTGTGCTGCTGATCGACCTCGATCCACAGGGCAACGCCACCATGGGCAGTGGCGTGGACAAGCACGTCCTGGAACATTCGGTCTATGACCTGCTGATCGGGGAATGCGACCTGGCCCAGGCCATGCACTACTCCGAGCACGGTGGCTTCCAGTTGCTGCCGGCCAACCGCGACCTGACCGCCGCGGAAGTGGTGCTGCTGGAGATGCAGATGAAGGAGAGCCGCCTGCGCAACGCGCTGGCGCCGATCCGCGACAACTACGACTTCATCCTCATCGACTGCCCGCCCTCGCTGTCGATGCTCACCCTCAACGCTTTGGTCGCCTCCGATGGCGTGATCATCCCGATGCAGTGCGAGTACTACGCACTGGAAGGTCTCAGCGACCTTGTGGATAACATCAAGCGCATCGCTGCCCGGCTGAATCCGGAGCTGAAGATCGAAGGCCTGCTGCGGACCATGTACGATCCGCGCCTGAGCCTGAACAACGATGTCTCGGCCCAACTCAAGGAACACTTCGGCGACCGTCTGTACGACACGGTCATCCCGCGTAACATCCGCCTGGCCGAGGCGCCGAGTTTCGGCATGCCGGCCCTGGCGTACGACAAGCAATCGCGTGGCGCGCTGGCCTATCTGGCCCTGGCTGGGGAACTGGTGCGCCGTCAACGCCGTCAATCACGCACTGCACAAACAACTTAAGGAATCCGCATGGCCATCAAGAAACGGGGTCTCGGACGTGGGTTGGATGCACTGCTCAGTGGTCCTTCCGTCACCGTGCTCGAAGAGCAGGCGGTGAAGATCGACCAGAAGGAACTGCAACACCTGCCGGTCGAACTGATCCAGCGTGGCAAGTACCAGCCGCGCCGCGACATGGACCCCGAAGCGCTGGAGGAACTGGCGCACTCGATTCGCAACCAGGGCGTGATGCAACCGATCGTGGTCCGTCCGATCGGCGAGAACCGCTACGAGATCATCGCCGGCGAACGTCGCTGGCGCGCCACCCAGCAAGCCGGCCTGGACACCATCCCGGCCATGGTCCGCGAGGTGCCGGACGAAGCCGCCATCGCCATGGCGCTGATCGAGAACATTCAGCGCGAAGACCTCAACCCGCTGGAAGAGGCCCTGGCGCTGCAGCGCCTGCAGCAGGAGTTCGAACTGACCCAGCAGCAGGTGGCCGATGCCGTGGGCAAGTCGCGGGTGACCGTGGCCAACCTGCTGCGCCTGATCTCGCTGCCGGAAGCGATCAAGACCATGCTGGCCCATGGCGACCTGGAAATGGGGCATGCGCGTGCACTGCTGGGCCTTGAGGAAGATCGCCAGGAAGAGGGGGCGCGACATGTTGTCGCACGCGGCCTCACCGTGCGCCAAACCGAGGCACTGGTGCGCCAGTGGCTCAATGGAAAATCCGACCCGGTGGAACCGGCCAAACCTGACCCGGATATCGCACGCCTTGAACAGCGTCTCGCAGAGCGCCTGGGCTCGGCGGTGCAGATCCGTCACGGCAACAAGGGCAAGGGCCAGTTGGTAATTCGCTACAACTCGCTAGATGAGTTGCAGGGCGTCCTTGCTCACATCCGCTGAAACAATTCCCGTTGTAGCGCGCAGTCGGAAATCACTACCCAATAGTTGAATAGGGGTTAATCCACCCCTATACTCTGCGCGCATTTTGTCGGCACAAATTATGCCAAGTCGTTGCTGACTTGACAGTCGACTTTCGAGGAGCAGTTGTGATGGAAATCCGCACGCCAAACCGCTTGCCTTTCCATCGCTGGGCGGTTTTTCCGGTACTGCTGGCTCAATGTATCGTGTTTCTGCTGGCAACGCTGGTGTTGTGGCAGTGGCAAGGCGCGGTCAGTGGATATTCCGGCCTCTGTGGAGGTCTGATTGCCTGGCTGCCCAATGTGTATTTCGCCTGGAAGGCTTTTCGCTATAGCGGGGCCCGGGCAGCGCAGGCCATCGTCAAGTCGTTCTACGCAGGCGAGGCAGGCAAATTGATTTTGACGGCAGTGCTGTTCGCACTGACCTTCGCAGGAGTGAAGCCATTGGCGCCGCTAGCAGTATTCGGCGTCTTCCTGCTGACCCTACTGGTCAGCTGGTTCGCGCCCCTGCTGATGAATAAAAGACTTTCGAGACCTTAGGGCGTTTGAGGCAACCATGGCAGCAGAAACCGCTTCGGGCTATATCCAGCACCACTTGCAGAACCTGACCTACGGTCAACTACCAGACGGCAGCTGGGGCTTCGCCCATTCGGCTGCGGAAGCCAAGGCAATGGGCTTCTGGGCGTTCCACCTGGACACCCTGGGTTGGTCCGTCGCGCTGGGTCTGATCTTCCTGTTCATCTTCCGCATGGCGGCCAAGAAGGCCACTTCCGGCCAGCCTGGCGGCCTGCAGAACTTCGTCGAAGTGCTGGTGGACTTCGTCAACGGCAGCGTGAAGGACTCCTTCCACGGCCGTAGCCCGGTGATCGCCCCGCTGGCGCTGACCATCTTCGTCTGGGTGTTCCTGATGAACGCCATCGACCTGGTACCGGTCGACTGGATCCCGCAGCTGGCGATCCTGTTCTCGGGCGATCCGCACATCCCGTTCCGTGCCGTATCGACCACCGACCCGAACGCGACCCTGGCCATGGCCTTCTGCGTGTTCGCCCTGATCATCTTCTACAGCATCAAGGTCAAGGGCCTGGGCGGCTTCATCGGCGAGCTGACCCTGCACCCGTTCGGTAGCAAGAACATCTTCGTCCAGATCCTGTTGATCCCGGTGAACTTCCTGCTGGAATTCGTCACCCTGATCGCCAAGCCGATCTCCCTGGCACTGCGTCTGTTCGGCAACATGTATGCCGGCGAGCTGGTGTTCATCCTGATCGCCGTGATGTTCGGCGCCGGCATCCTCTGGCTCAGCGGCCTGGGTGTGGTGCTGCAGTGGGCGTGGGCCGTGTTCCACATCCTGATCATCACCCTGCAAGCCTTCATCTTCATGATGCTCACCATCGTCTACCTGTCGATGGCTCACGAAGATAACCATTAAGACCGCCTGGCGTGTCTGATAGCCTTCCCTGCCCGTTTGGGGGGAGGGCTGAAAAAGTCCGCAAGGGCAGTTGTACCAAACGATTTGTTTTACCGCTTCAAACTAAAAACCTAACCAATACGACGTAAAAGTCGGGAGGAAAGATGGAAACTGTAGTTGGTCTTACCGCTATCGCTGTTGCTCTGCTGATCGGTCTGGGTGCTCTGGGCACCGCCATTGGTTTCGGCCTGCTGGGCGGCAAGTTCCTGGAAGGTGCTGCTCGTCAGCCTGAGATGGTCCCGATGCTGCAGGTCAAGATGTTCATCGTCGCCGGTCTGCTCGACGCCGTTACCATGATCGGTGTTGGTATCGCTCTGTTCTTCACCTTCGCAAACCCCTTCGTTGGTCAGATCGCCGGCTAATCACTCGTTGCCACGAGTTGATTGGTGTGATGGACAAAGACCGAGCGAGGTGTTGGCGTGAACATTAATGCAACCCTGATTGGCCAATCCGTTGCTTTCTTGATTTTTGTGCTGTTCTGCATGAAGTTCGTATGGCCTCCGGTCATCAACGCCCTGCAGGAACGCCAGAAGAAGATTGCCGACGGCTTGGACGCTGCCAACCGCGCAGCTCGCGACCTGGAGCTGGCCCAAGAAAAAGCGGGTCAGCAACTGCGTGAAGCGAAGGCACAGGCAGCCGAAATCATTGAGCAGGCCAAGAAGCGCGCTGCTCAGCTTGTCGAGGAAGCCCGTGATCAGGCCCGCGTCGAAGCTGACCGTGTGAAGGCTCAGGCTCAAGCCGAGATCGAACAGGAACTCAACAGCGTCAAGGACGCCCTGCGTGCCCAAGTGGGTGCCCTGGCTGTCGGCGGTGCTGAAAAGATCCTTGGCGCCACAATCGATCAAAACGCGCATGCGGAGCTGGTTGACAAACTGGCCGCTGAAATTTAAGCGAGGGCGATCATGGCAGAACTGACCACGTTGGCCCGACCTTACGCTAAGGCTGCCTTTGAGCATGCCCAGGCCCATCAGCAACTGGCCAATTGGTCAGCCATGCTCGGCCTGGCTGCTGCGGTGTCGCAAGACGACACCATGCAGCGCCTGCTCAAGGCCCCGCGACTGACAAGCGCAGAAAAGGCCGCCGCATTCATTGAAGTGTGCGGTGACAAGTTCGACGCTCAGGCACAGAATTTCATTCATGTTGCCGCGGAAAACGAACGTCTCCTGCTGTTGCCGGAGATTTCGGAATTGTTCGAGCTGTACAAGGCCGAGCAAGAGAAATCCGTGGACGTGGAAGTCACCAGTGCTTTTGCGTTGAACCAAGAACAGCAAGACAAACTCGCCAAGGTTCTCAGTGCACGGCTCAGCCGGGAAGTACGCCTGCACGCGTCGGAGGATGCCAGCCTGATCGGCGGCGTCGTCATCCGCGCCGGCGACCTGGTAATCGATGGCTCGGTTCGCGGCAAGATCGCGAAACTGGCCGAAGCATTGAAATCTTGAGTTTGAAGGGGCAGCAGAGCAATGCAGCAACTCAATCCTTCCGAAATTAGTGAAATCATCAAGGGTCGCATCGAGAAGCTCGATGTCGGCTCCCAAGCCCGCAACGAAGGTACCGTTGTCAGCGTTTCCGACGGTATCGTGCGGATCCACGGCCTGGCCGACGCCATGTACGGCGAAATGATCGAGTTCCCGGGCGGCGTCTATGGCATGGCACTGAACCTGGAGCAGGACTCCGTCGGTGCCGTTGTCCTGGGTGCGTACACCACCCTGGCCGAAGGCATGAGCGCCAAGTGCACCGGTCGCATCCTGGAAGTGCCGGTCGGCAAGGAACTGCTGGGTCGCGTCGTCGACGCGCTGGGCAATCCGATCGATGGCAAAGGTCCGCTGAACAACACCGAGACCGATGCGGTCGAGAAGGTCGCACCGGGCGTTATCTGGCGTAAATCGGTAGACCAGCCTGTCCAGACTGGCTACAAATCGGTCGACGCCATGATCCCGGTTGGCCGTGGCCAGCGTGAGCTGATCATCGGTGACCGTCAGATCGGCAAGACCGCCATGGCGGTCGACGCGATCATCAACCAGAAAGACAGCGGCATCTTCTGCGTCTACGTGGCCGTTGGCCAGAAGCAGTCGACCATCGCCAACGTCGTGCGCAAGCTGGAAGAAAACGGCGCCCTGGCCAACACCATCGTGGTTGCCGCCAGTGCTTCGGAATCCGCCGCGCTGCAGTTCCTGGCCCCGTACGCCGGCTGCACCATGGGCGAATACTTCCGTGACCGCGGCGAAGACGCGCTGATCGTATACGATGACCTGTCCAAGCAGGCCGTTGCCTACCGTCAGATCTCCCTGCTGCTGCGCCGTCCGCCAGGACGCGAAGCGTACCCGGGCGACGTGTTCTATCTCCACTCCCGTCTGCTGGAGCGTGCTTCGCGCGTTTCCGAAGAGTACGTCGAGAAGTTCACCAACGGTGCAGTCACTGGCAAGACCGGTTCCCTGACCGCCCTGCCGATCATCGAAACCCAGGCTGGCGACGTTTCCGCGTTCGTTCCGACCAACGTGATCTCCATCACCGACGGTCAGATCTTCCTGGAATCGGCCATGTTCAACTCGGGCATCCGTCCTGCAGTGAACGCTGGTGTTTCGGTATCCCGTGTAGGTGGTGCCGCTCAGACCAAGATCATCAAGAAGCTGTCCGGTGGTATCCGTACCGCCCTGGCCCAGTATCGTGAACTGGCTGCATTCGCCCAGTTCGCATCGGACCTGGACGAAGCGACCCGCAAGCAGCTGGAGCATGGTCAGCGCGTTACCGAGCTGATGAAGCAGAAGCAGTACGCTCCGATGTCCATCGCGGACATGGCGCTGTCGCTGTACGCCGCTGAGCGTGGCTTCCTGACCGACGTCGAAATCGCCAAGATCGGCAGCTTCGAGCAAGCGCTGATCGCCTACTTCAACCGTGATCACGCCGACCTGATGGCCAAGATCAACGTGAAGGGTGACTTCAACGACGAAATCGACGCTGGCATCAAGGCTGGTATCGAGAAGTTCAAGGCCACCCAGACCTGGTAAGCCGCAGCGGGGGCTTCTGGCCCCCGCTTGCTAACCTGATAGGTGATACATGGCAGGCGCAAAAGAGATTCGCAGTAAGATTGCGAGCATCAAAAGCACGCAAAAAATTACCAGCGCCATGGAGAAAGTGGCGGTCAGCAAGATGCGCAAGGCACAACTGCGCATGGCTGCTAGCCGTCCCTATGCGGAGCGTATCCGCCAGGTGATCGGTCATCTGGCCAACGCCAACCCGGAATACCGCCACCCGTTCATGGTCGAGCGCGACATCAAGCGCGTCGGCTATATCGTGGTGAGCAGTGACCGTGGTCTGTGCGGTGGCTTGAACACCAACCTGTTCAAGGCCCTGGTCAAGGACATGACCGCCAACCGCGAGCAGGGCGTCGAAATCGACCTGTGCGTGATCGGTAGCAAGGGTGCGGCATTCTTCCGCAACTTCGGCGGCAACGTCGTAGCCGCGATCAGCCACCTGGGCGAAGAGCCATCGATCAACGATCTGATCGGCTCCGTCAAGGTCATGCTGGACGCCTACCTGGACGGCCGCATCGATCGCCTCTCCGTGGTGTCGAACAAGTTCATCAATACCATGACGCAACAACCGACGGTCGAGCAGTTGGTACCGTTGGTGGCAACCCCGGATCAGGAGCTCAAGCACCACTGGGACTACCTCTACGAACCCGACGCCAAGGAGCTGCTGGACGGCCTGATGGTGCGTTACGTGGAGTCGCAGGTCTACCAGGCGGTGGTCGAGAACAACGCAGCCGAGCAGGCTGCCCGGATGATCGCCATGAAGAACGCCACAGACAACGCCGGTAACCTGATCAGCGACCTCCAGCTGATCTACAACAAGGCGCGTCAGGCTGCGATCACCCAGGAGATCTCGGAAATCGTCGGCGGCGCTGCCGCGGTTTAACGGTTCAAATATTCAGAGGATCCAGCTATGAGTAGCGGACGTATCGTTCAAATCATCGGCGCCGTCATCGACGTGGAATTCCCACGCGACGTCGTGCCGAGTGTCTACAACGCGCTGAAAGTACAAGGCGCGGAAACCACCCTGGAAGTCCAGCAGCAGCTGGGCGACGGCGTGGTTCGTACCATTGCGATGGGCTCGACCGAAGGTCTGAAGCGCGGTCTGGATGTCGTCGACACCGGCGCCGCCATCTCCGTACCGGTCGGCAAGGCGACCCTGGGCCGTATCATGGACGTCCTGGGCAACCCGATCGACGAAGCCGGCCCGATCGGTGAAGAAGAGCGCTGGGGTATCCACCGCGCCGCGCCTTCCTTCGCTGACCAGGCAGGCGGCAACGACCTGCTGGAAACCGGCATCAAGGTAATCGACCTGGTCTGCCCGTTCGCCAAGGGCGGTAAGGTTGGCCTGTTCGGTGGTGCCGGCGTCGGCAAGACCGTCAACATGATGGAACTGATCCGTAACATCGCCATCGAGCACAGCGGTTATTCCGTGTTCGCCGGTGTGGGTGAGCGTACTCGTGAGGGTAACGACTTCTACCACGAGATGAAGGACTCCAACGTTCTGGACAAGGTTGCCCTGGTCTACGGCCAGATGAACGAGCCACCAGGAAACCGTCTGCGCGTTGCCCTGACCGGCCTGACCATGGCCGAGAAGTTCCGTGACGAAGGTAACGACGTTCTGCTGTTCGTCGACAACATCTACCGTTACACCCTGGCCGGTACCGAAGTATCCGCACTGCTGGGCCGTATGCCTTCGGCAGTAGGTTACCAGCCGACCCTGGCCGAAGAGATGGGCGTTCTGCAGGAGCGCATCACCTCCACCAAGGAAGGCTCGATCACCTCGATCCAGGCCGTATACGTACCTGCGGACGACCTGACCGACCCGTCGCCGGCGACCACCTTCGCCCACCTTGACGCCACCGTCGTACTGTCCCGTGACATCGCCTCCCTGGGTATCTACCCGGCGGTCGACCCACTGGACTCGACTTCCCGTCAGCTGGACCCGAACGTGATCGGCAACGAGCACTACGAGACCGCTCGTGGCGTTCAGTATGTTCTGCAGCGCTACAAGGAGCTGAAGGACATCATCGCGATCCTGGGTATGGACGAACTGTCCGAGAGCGACAAGCAACTGGTAGCCCGTGCTCGTAAGATCCAGCGCTTCCTGTCGCAGCCGTTCTTCGTGGCCGAGGTCTTCACCGGCTCGCCAGGCAAGTACGTTTCCCTGAAAGACACCATCGCTGGCTTCAGCGGCATCCTCAAAGGTGACTACGACCACCTGCCAGAACAAGCGTTCTACATGGTCGGCAGCATCGACGAAGCGATCGAGAAAGCCAAGAAACTGTAATCCCGGCGCCCCGCAAGGGGCGCTAATCAGGTTGAGGCAAGCAGATGGCTATGACAGTCCATTGCGATATCGTCAGCGCGGAAGGAGAGATCTTCTCCGGTCTGGTCGAGATGGTGGTTGCGCACGGCAACCTGGGCGATCTGGGTATCGCTCCAGGCCACGCGCCGCTGATCACCAATCTGAAGCCAGGTCCGATCACGCTGACCAAGCAGGGTGGCGATCGCGAGGTGTTCTACATCTCCGGTGGTTTCCTCGAAGTGCAGCCGAACATGGTCAAGGTACTCGCCGATACCGTGCAACGTGCCGCCGACCTGGACGAAGCCTCCGCTCAGGAAGCCGTCAAGGCTGCTGAGAAGGCCCTGCATGAAAAAGGCGCGGATTTCGACTACAGTGCCGCCGCCGCACGCCTGGCCGAGGCCGCAGCCCAGCTGCGCACCGTCCAGCAGATCCGCAAGAAGTTCGGCGGCTGATACCGCAGGCTTCAGGCAGATTGAGAAAAAGGGTAGCCATCGGCTACCCTTTTTCTTTTTTCGTCACCCCACAAAGCCGGTCATGTCACTGACCGCCCAGGATTGGTAGCCAGTCAATGTCTCTCGATATCGTTATTCTCGCCGCAGGCCAAGGGACTCGCATGCGTTCGGCGTTGCCCAAGGTACTGCACCCCGTCGCTGGCAATTCCATGCTTGGCCATGTTATCCACAGCGCACGCCAGCTGCAGCCCAAGGGCATCCATGTGGTCATCGGCCACGGTGCCGAGCAGGTGCGAGAGCGCCTGGCCGCCGACGACCTGAACTTCGTCATGCAGGACAAGCAGCTCGGTACTGGCCACGCCGTGGCGCAGGCCCTGCCGGCGCTGAGTGCCGAGACGGTGCTGGTGCTCTACGGCGATGTGCCGCTGATCGAGGTCGATACCCTGCAGCGCCTGCTGGCCAAGGTCAGCGACACGCAACTGGGGTTGCTCACCGTCAACCTCGACGACCCGACCGGCTATGGCCGCATCGTGCGCGACGGCCAGGGCCAGGTGGCAGCGATCGTCGAGCACAAGGATGCCAGCGAAGCGCAGAAGGCGATCAAGGAAGGCAATACCGGCATCCTCGCCGTGCCTGCCGCACGCCTGGCCGACTGGCTGGGGCGGTTGTCCAACGACAACGCCCAGGGTGAGTATTACCTGACCGACGTGATCGCCATGGCCGTAGGCGACGGGCTGGTGGTCGCCACCGAGCAGCCCCATGACCCGATGGAAGTGCAGGGGGCCAACGATCGCCGCCAGCTTTCCGAGCTCGAGCGCCATTACCAGTTGCGCGAAGGCCGACGCCTGATGGCTCAGGGCGTGACCCTGCGCGATCCGGCACGTTTCGATGTACGCGGTGAGGTGACGGTCGGCCGCGACGTGCTGATCGACATCAACGTGATCCTCGAAGGCAAGGTGGTGATCGAGGACGATGTGCAGATCGGCCCTAACTGCGTGATCAAGGACAGCACCCTGCGCAAGGGCGTGGTGGTCAAGGCCAACAGCCACATCGAAGGTGCCGTGCTGGGCGAGGGCAGCGATGCCGGCCCGTTCGCCCGCCTGCGTCCGGGCAGCGTGCTGGAAGCCAAGGCCCACGTGGGTAACTTCGTCGAGCTGAAGAACGCACACCTGGGCGAGGGCGCCAAGGCCGGCCACCTGACCTACCTGGGCGATGCCGAGGTCGGTGCGCGCACCAACATCGGTGCCGGCACCATCACCTGCAACTACGACGGTGCCAACAAGTTCAAGACGGTCATGGGCGAGGATGTGTTCATCGGTTCGAACAACTCGCTGGTGGCACCTGTGGAAATCAAGGATGGCGCCACGACTGCCGCGGGTTCCACCATCACCCAGGCTGTCGAGG
Source organism: Pseudomonas sp. I2 (assembly GCF_040984075.1). Classification (NCBI taxonomy): domain Bacteria; kingdom Pseudomonadati; phylum Pseudomonadota; class Gammaproteobacteria; order Pseudomonadales; family Pseudomonadaceae; genus Pseudomonas; species Pseudomonas sp. I2. The sequence goes on along the minus strand of NZ_JBCGFQ010000014.1, from coordinate 64,289 downwards.
CCGGGCAGCTGGCTGTGGCCCGTGCACGACAGCGTAATATCGAAGGCTGGAAGCGGCCGGAGAAGATCAAGAAGAACTGACAGTTATCCACAGGCGCCTCAATGCAAAGCCGACTTATGTGAATAAGTCGGCTTTTGTTGGCCTTGTCGACTGCTTCGCGGGCAAGCCCGCTCCTACAGGCTCCGAGCCCATCGCAAATGATGCGGTGTGCAGCGTCTTGTGGGAGCGGGCTTGCCCGCGAAGAAGCCGACGCGGTCGAAAAATTATCCACAACCTACATTCTGATGCATTCGCCTTGACGAAGCTGCTTTCTTAGGTTTTGATTGCGATCATTATCTTTCGAATCGAAACTTAATCTGTCATGTCGAAACGAAACACGCCTCAACGCCGTCACAACATCCTGGCCTTGCTCAACGAGCAGGGCGAGGTGAGTGTGGATGCCCTGGCCAAGCGTTTCGAAACCTCGGAAGTGACCATCCGCAAGGACCTCGCCGCCCTCGAAGCCAACGGCCTGTTGCTGCGTCGCTACGGTGGCGCGGTCACCGTTCCGCAGGAAATGCTCGTCGAAACCGTGCAGCCGGTATCGCGCTACAAGCAAGCGATCGCCAAGGCGGCGGTGGGGCGTATCCGCGAGCATGCACGCATCATCATCGACAGCGGCAGCACCACCGCTGCGATGATCCCGGAACTGGGCCGGCAACCTGGCCTGGTGGTGATGACCAACTCCCTGAACGTGGCCCGTGCCATCAGCGAGCTGGAGCACGAGCCGGTGCTGTTGATGACCGGCGGTACCTGGGACCCGCATTCCGAGTCCTTCCAAGGCCAGGTCGCCGAGCAGGTACTACGCTCATACGATTTCGACCAGTTGTTCATCGGTGCCGATGGCATCGACCTCAACCGCGGCACCACCACCTTCAACGAATTGCTCGGCCTCAGCCGGGTGATGGCGGAAGTTGCCCGGGAAGTGATCGTCATGGTCGAGTCGGACAAGGTCGGGCGCAAGATCCCCAACCTCGAGCTGCCCTGGAGCAGCGTCAACACCCTGATTACAGACGAACGCCTGCCGATGGAGGCACGCGAACAGATTCAAGCCCGCGGCATCAACCTGATCTGCGCCGCGATCAGCCAGGAGCAATAACCATGTGTGGAATCGTCGGTGCCGTAGCCGAGCGCAATGTCACAGCCATCCTCATCGAGGGCCTCAAGCGTCTGGAATACCGTGGGTACGACAGCGCCGGCCTGGCCGTTCTCACCCCGCAGGGCCAACTGGAGCGGCGTCGCCGCATCGGCAAGGTCAGCGAACTGGAGGCCGCCCTGGCCGCCGAGCCCCTGGCCGGCCAGCTGGGCATCGCCCATACCCGCTGGGCCACCCATGGCGCGCCGAGCGAGAACAATGCCCACCCGCACTTCTCCGGCCACGAGGTGGCGGTGGTGCACAACGGCATCATCGAGAACCACGAGGCCCTGCGCGAGGAGCTCAAGGGCCAGGGCTACGTCTTCGCCTCGGAAACCGATACCGAGGTCATCGTCCACCTGATCCACCACACCCTCAAGAGCGTCGCGGACCTGGCCGATGCACTCAAGGCCGCGGTCAAGCGCCTGCACGGCGCCTATGGCCTGGCGCTGATCAGCACGCAGCAGCCGGACCGCCTGGTCGCCGCGCGCAGTGGCAGCCCGCTGGTGATCGGCCTGGGTCACGGCGAGAACTTCCTCGCGTCCGACCAGTTGGCCCTGCGCCAGGTCACCGACCGTTTCATGTACCTGGAAGAAGGCGACATCGCCGAGATCCGTCGTGACCAGGTGAGCGTCTGGGACCAGGCCGGCCACAAGGTCCAGCGCGAAATCGTGCAGTACCACGAAGGCGCCGAGGCGGCGGACAAGGGCGCCTATCGCCACTTCATGCTCAAGGAGATCCATGAGCAGCCAACCGTGGTCCAGCGCACCCTGGAAGGCCGCCTGGGCAAGGACCATGTCATGGTCCAGGCCTTCGGCCCGCAGGCTGCCGAACTGTTCGCCAAGGTCCGCAATGTACAGATCGTCGCCTGCGGCACCAGCTACCACGCTGGCATGGTCGCCCGTTACTGGCTGGAAGGCCTGGCCGGCATCCCGTGCCAGGTGGAAGTGGCCAGCGAGTTCCGTTACCGCAAGGTGGTGGTGCAACCGGACACCCTGTTCGTCTCCATCTCCCAGTCGGGCGAGACCGCCGACACCCTGGCTGCCCTGCGTAATGCCAAGGAGCTGGGTTTCCTCGGCAGCCTGGCGATCTGCAACGTCGGCATCAGCTCGCTGGTGCGCGAGTCCGACCTGACCCTGCTGACCCTGGCAGGCCCCGAGATCGGCGTGGCCTCGACCAAGGCCTTCACCACCCAGCTGGTGTCGCTGATGCTGCTGACCCTGGCCCTGGGCCAGGTGCGTGGCAGCCTGGCCGCCGGCGTCGAGGCCGAGTTGGTGGAAGAGCTGCGTCGCCTACCGGCACGCCTGGGCGAGGCACTGGCGATGGACGGTATCGTCGAGAAGACCGCCGAGCTGTTCGCCGACAAGCACCACACTCTGTTCCTCGGCCGTGGTGCGCAGTACCCGGTGGCGATGGAGGGCGCGCTCAAGCTCAAGGAGATCTCCTACATCCACGCCGAGGCCTACCCGGCCGGTGAGCTCAAGCATGGCCCGCTGGCGCTGGTGGACAGCGACATGCCGGTGGTCACCGTGGCGCCGAACAACGAACTGCTGGAAAAGCTCAAGTCCAACCTGCAGGAAGTGCGCGCCCGGGGTGGTGAGCTGGTGGTGTTCGCCGACGAGCAGTCGGGCATGAGCAACGGCGAAGGTACCCATGTGATCAAGGTGCCACACATCGTCGATGCCCTGGCACCGATCCTCTATACCATTCCGCTGCAGCTGTTGTCGTACTATGTGGCGGTGCTCAAGGGCACTGACGTTGACCAGCCGCGTAACCTGGCCAAGTCGGTGACGGTGGAGTAACGGGGTAGGGAAGGCGTGGTGGTGGTTTTAGAGAGTTAAAACTGCCGCTGAGCCATAAAAACTGTCGCAGCAGGAGGTGAGCCCCCTGGTCTCCCTCCTGTAGCGCTCGTCTCTTAGTTCCAACGATCTTTCGCCGTCATTCTTGAGCGACCTGTATCGGTACTCAGGCCCTAACCGCTCACGCCAGTCTGCCTGCCAGCGAATCGAACAGTGCCTCGTACAGTCGATCCACCTCCGGTAGATCCCTCGCCCGCAGGCAGCCATGGACCAGCCCTGGGCCTGGGAAATAGTCTACCGCCACGCCATCGCGGCGTAGCCGTTCGGCATAGTGCAAGCCGTCGTCGCGTAGAGGGTCGAACTCGGCGACGCTGATGATGGCTGGCGCCAGCCCGATGAAGTGGCGGGCGCGCAGTGGCAAGGCCAGGTGGCTCTGGATGGGCTCGGGCAGGTAGGCGTCCAGGCAAGCCTGCATATCCTCGATAGACAGCAGCGGGGCATCCGCACACTCGCGACGCGAAGCTGTGTCCTCATCACCCAGGGCCGGGTAGATCAGTGCCTGGATGCGTGGCTGCTCTTCATCGGCATCACGCAGCGCCAAGCACAGGGCGGCGGCAAGGTTGCCGCCGGCGCTGTCGCCGACGACCACCATCCGTGTGCGGTCGATGGGTTCGTCAAGTAGGCCGTCACGCAGGGCGCGCCAGGCCGCGAGGCTGTCGTCCAAGGCGGCGGGGAAGGGATGCTCCGGCGCGAGTCGGTAGTCCACCGCTACTACCAGCAGCCCCAGCCGTACGGCCAGTTCGGCGCAGAAGAACATGTGTGAGTCGAGATCGCCGAGCGTCCAGCCTCCGCCGTGGAGAAACAGCGCCGCAGGCCAGCCGCTGGGCGGTGCCGGGCGTGCCGGGTGAAACAGCCGCAACGGTGCCAGCCCGGCCCGCTTCAGGTCGCGTGTCTGCAAACCTGCCGGGCGAGGCGGGGTGAAGGCTGCAGCCATGCGCGAATAGGCGGCACGTTGTGCGGTGATCGAGGAATCGGCCACACCGAAGGCGAGCGTGCGCTCGACGAAGGCCGCCATACCGGTCGATAGCGGGTAGCAGGCCATTACTGACCGGCGACCAGCGCCGCATCGGCTGGCTTGCCGTCGAAGGTGGTCACCCCAGCGAGCCAGGCCGAAACCTGTTCGGGATGGGCCTTGAGCCAGGCTCGGGCGGCGTCCAGCGGCGCGGTGCGGTCCAGGATGGGCTCCATCACCTGGCTGACGCCCTCGCTGGTGAAGCGCAGGTTGTGCAGCAGTTTGGCAACGTTGCCGCACTGCTGTTGGTAGCCTGCGGCGGTCATGATCGAGACCGTGGCGGAGCCTTCGTTCGGGCCGAATGCATCGTCGCTGCCGGAGAGGTATTTCATGTCGATCTGAAGGTTCATCGGGTGTGGTTTCCAGCCGGCGAACACCACCCACTTCTGTTGATTGACAGCGCGCTTCACCGCCGTGAGCATGCCGGCCTCGCTGGACTCGACGCCCTGGAAGCCTTTCAGGCCGAACTTATCGTCGGCGATCATCTGCGCAGTGATGCGGTTCATGCCGCTGCCCGGCTCGATCAAGTAGATCCGGTTGTTCAGCTTGTCGCGGAATTTGGCGATATCGGCGAAGGTCTTCAGGCCCGCGTCATAGACATAGGCGGGCACGGCATAGGTAGACTGTGCGTCACTCAGGGTGGCGGGGCTGATGACGTCGATCTGCTGCTTGTCCAGATAGGGCTTGGCCACCGACTGCATGGTGGGCTGCCAGTAGCCGAGGAAGAGGTCGAGGCGTTTCTCGGCCATGCCAGCGAGGATGATCTGCTGCGAGGCGCTGGTCTGCTTTACCTTGTAGCCCAGGCTGTCGAGCAGGGCTTCGGCCACTGCGCTGCTGGCCACTACATCGGTCCAGTTCACCGACCCCATGCGCACATTCTGGCAGGCGGCCGGCTCGGCGGCCCAGGCTCCGCTGGCGACGCTCAACAGTGCGGCGCAGGTGGCCGCTGTGATCGATAGCTTCATGACCTCTCCTTATCGTTGTTATGTCATGGGGCCCCGCGCGGCGGTGGCTGCTGCTCACGTTACGGACAGCCTGAAACGAAAAACCGCACAGCGGCGACCAGCAATTGCACGGTGGCGACCTTGGCTGTGCGGTAGTGTGAAGGACGGCGGGTGTGAGCCCGCCTCCCACTCGATTTCAGATCTGCATCGCCATGCCGTCCACATTCATCGCGGCCTGGCGCAGCGCCTCGGAACGGGTCGGGTGCGGGTGGCAGGTGAGGGCGATGTCTTCGGCCGAGGCCGAGAACTCCATGGCCACGCAGAACTCGCCGATCATCTCGCTCACGCTCGGGCCGACCAAGTGTACGCCCAGCACTTCGTCGGTGTTGGCGTCGGCAATGACCTTGGCGAAGCCTTCGGTCTCGTGGTTGATCTTGGCCCGGCTGTTGGCGGTGAAGGGGAACTTGCCGACCTTGTAGGCACGGCCTTCGGCCTTGAGCTGTTCTTCGGTCTTGCCCACGCTGGCCAGCTCCGGGCGGGTATAGATGACGCCGGGAATCAGGTTGTAGTTGACCTCGTGCGCCTTGCCGGCGATGCGCTCGATGCACGACACTGCCTCGTCCTCGGCCTTGTGCGCCAGCATCGGGCCTGAGGTGACGTCGCCGATCACCCAGATGCCGGGCACCGAGGTGCGGTGGTGGTCGTTGGCCAGCATGCCGCGTTTGTCGGTCGCAAGGCCGACGCTTTCCAGGTTCAAGCCCTGGGTATAGGGCCGGCGGCCGATGGCGACCAGCACATAGTCGGCTTGCAGGGTTTCGGCGGTACCGCCGGCGGCCGGCTCCAGGGTCAGGCTGACGCCATCGGCCGAGGCCGTGGCCTGGGTTACCTTGCTGCCGAGCTTGAAGGCCATGCCTTGCTTGGCCAAGGCCTTTTGCAGGGTCTTGGCGGTTTCTTCGTCGGTGCCGGGGCAGATGCGATCGAGGTACTCGATGACCGTCACCTCGCTGCCCAGGCGACGCCACACCGAACCCAGCTCCAGGCCGATCACGCCGGCACCGATGACCACCAAGTGCTTGGGAACCTGCGGCAGGGCCAGGGCACCGGTGGAGTCGATGATGCGCTGGTTGTCGATGGTCACGCCCGGCAGCGGAGTGGGTTCGGAGCCGGTGGCGATGACGATGTCCTTGGCTTGCAGGGTGGTTTCGCTGCCATCCTCGGCCTTGACGATGACCTTGCCGACGCCGTCGAGGCGGCCCCAGCCCTTGACCCAGTCGACCTTGTTCTTGCGGAACAGGTATTCGATACCCTTGGTCAGGCCGCTCACGCTCTCGTCTTTCTGCTTCATCATCTGGGCCAGGTTCAGCGTCGGCGTGACCTCGATGCCCAGGTGGGCGAGCTCGCCGCCACTGGCCGCTTCGTAGAGCTCCGAGGCGTGCAGTAGGGCCTTGGAGGGCATGCACCCGACGTTCAGGCAGGTGCCACCGAGGGTCGACCGGCCTTCGACGCATGCGACGCTCAGGCCCAGTTGGCCGGCACGGATGGCGGCGTTGTAGCCGCCCGGGCCGCCGCCGATGATCACCACATCATAGGATTTCATGGGATTACTCCAGGAGTGAGGAAGCGAAGGAGCACAAGATTAGTCCGGGCGCCAAAAATTGTATACAATCCGTGACTTGGTTAGGCCAGATAGTTCTAGACTATGGTCTCGATTAACGGAAACTTCGTATGAATGAACTACCCTGTTCCGGTGGCGTCCCAAAATTGATGGCGACGCTCGGAAAATGAAAGGGAGGGTCATTCATGCTTGCGCAACTTCCACCTGCGTTGCAGAGCCTGCACTTGCCTTTGCGCCTGAAGCTGTGGGACGGCAACCAGTTCGACCTGGGGCCTAGCCCGCAGGTCACCATCCTGGTCAAGGAACCTCAGCTGATCAGCCAGCTGACCCATCCGAGCATGGACGAACTGGGCACCGCCTTCGTCGAAGGCAAGCTGGAGCTGGAAGGCGATATCGGCGAAGCCATCCGGGTCTGCGACGAGCTCAGCGAAGCTTTGCTCAGCGACGAAGACCAGGCTCCACCGGTCCGCACCGCCCACGACAAGGACACGGACGCCGAGGCCATCTCCTATCACTATGACGTGTCCAATGCCTTCTACCAGCTCTGGCTCGACCAGGACATGGCCTATTCCTGTGCCTATTTCCGCGAGCCGGACAATACCCTCGACGAGGCCCAGCAGAACAAGTTCGACCACCTGTGCCGCAAGTTGCGCCTGCAGGCCGGTGATTACCTGCTCGATGTCGGCTGTGGCTGGGGCGGGCTGGCGCGCTTCGCCGCCCGTGAGTACGGTGCCAAGGTGTTCGGCATCACCCTGAGCAAGGAGCAGCTCAAGCTGGGACGCCAGCGGGTCAAGGAGGAGGGGCTGGCCAACCAGGTCGACCTGCAGATCCTCGACTACCGCGACCTGCCCCAGGACGGCCGTTTCGACAAGGTGGTCAGTGTCGGCATGTTCGAACACGTCGGCCACGCCAACCTGGAGCTGTACTGCCAGAAGCTGTTCGGCGCCGTACGCGAAGGTGGCCTGGTGATGAACCATGGCATCACCGCCAAGCATGTGGATGGCCGGCCGGTAGGGCGGGGCGCGGGCGACTTCATCGACCGCTATGTCTTCCCCCATGGCGAGCTGCCGCACCTGTCGATGATCAGCGCGCGGATCTGCGAGGCCGGGCTCGAGGTGGTGGATGTGGAGAGCTTGCGCCTGCACTACGCCAAGACCCTCAACCACTGGAGCGAGAACCTGGAGAACCAGTTGCACAAGGCCGCGGCACTGGTGCCGGAAAAGACCTTGCGTATCTGGCGCCTGTACCTGGCCGGTTGTGCCTATGCGTTCTCCAAGGGATGGATCAACCTGCACCAGATCCTGGCAGTTAAGCCCTACGCGGATGGGCACCACGACCTGCCCTGGACCCGTGAGGACCTCTACCGCTGATCCGCTTCACAGGATCGGCGAGATCAGCCGCGCGATACGCATCCCGAGCTGTTGCAGGCGATGCGTGCCGCGGCTGTCTTCGCTGCTGATTTCCGTGGCGTCGGCAAAATCCTTGAGCAGCATCGCTTCTACCTGGTCGGCGAAGTCCCGGTCCACCGTCAGCAAGGTAATCTCGAAATTCAACCGGAACGAGCGGTTGTCCAGGTTGGCGCTGCCGATCGCACTGACCTCGTCGTCCACCAGCACTACCTTCTGATGCAGGAATCCGGGTTGGTAGCGGAACATGCGCACCCCGGCACGTACCGCTTCGAAGGCGAACAGGCTCGAGGCGGCATAGACGATGTGATGGTCTGGGCGTGACGGGATGAGGATGCGCACGTCGACGCCGCGTAGCACGGCGAGGCGCAGAGCGGCGAATATCGCTTCGTCGGGAATGAAGTACGGGCTGGTGATCCAGATCCGTCGGGTCGCCGAGTGGATGGCCTCCAAGAAGAACAGCGCACAGGTTTCCTGGGAGTCGGCCGGGCCGCTGGCGAGCACCTGGCAAAGTACGCCGTTGTCGGGGTAGGTGTCTGGCAGGATCAGGGGCGGCAGCTCGCGTGTGGCCCAGTACCAGTCTTCGGCGAACGACTCCTGCAGGCAGGCCAGAACCGGACCGCTGACCTGCACATGGGTATCGCGCCAAGGCGACAGGCGCGGATGGCCGCCCAGGTATTCGTCCCCCACGTTGTGTCCGCCGAGGAACCCCAGCACGCCATCGACCACGACGATCTTGCGGTGATTGCGGAAGTTGACCTGGAAGCGATTGAACCAGCCGCGTCGGGTCGCGAAGGCATGGACCTGCACGCCACCGTCGCGCAGCACCTGGCAGTAGCTGGACGGCAAGGCGTGGCTGCCGACCCGGTCATAGAGCACGAAGACCTGCACCCCTTCGGCAGCTTTGCGCAGCAGTAGCTGCTGCAGTTCCGTGCCGATGGCATCGTCATGGATGATGAAGAACTGCACCAGCACCGCATGGCGTGCTTCGCCGATGGCGGCGAAGATGGCGTCGAAAGTAGCCTGGCCGTCGATCAGCAGCTTCACTTGGTTGTTCGCCAGGCAGGGCATGCGCCCCAGTTTCGGTAGGGCGCGCAGGGCTGCATAGCTTTCCGACTCACGAGCCGCCAGCGCTTCCTCTACCCAGGGTCGCCAATTGAGGTTGGCCATGGCCACGTGCATTTCCTGGTTGGCCTGGCGCCTGGCCTGGATATAGGCATAGAAGGAGCGGGCACCGAAAATCAGGTAGGGGATGAGGGTGAAGTAGGGAATGAAGAACAGCGACATCGCCCAGGCGATTGCACCCTGGGCGGTACGCACGGTGAACACCGCATGGAGCGCGGCGATGATACCGAGTAGGTGGATCAGGCCGAGCAAGTAACCGAAGAAGTAGGGGCTGTGATAATCCATACGCGTCCTGCTTGCGGAGAGCACTGCAGATAACAGAGCACGTTCCCGGCCTGGCTTGCAACCCGGAAGCGGAAATGACGTCTAAGGCACAATCGGCCAGTTGCCGGTATTTCGAGGAGCATTCATCCATGAAGATTCGTCTGCCATTGTTGGCGCTGGCATTTGGCCTGAGCAGTCCGCTGGTCCATGCGCAGATGCTGCAACCCGGCCTGTGGGAGTTGACCACCAGCAACATGCAGGTCGATGGCAAACCCCTGCCCGACATGGAGTTCATGCTCGGGCAGTTGAAGAACTTGCCGCCGGAGCAGCGAGCGATGATGGAAGGCGTCCTGGCCAAGCAGGGCGTCACCTTGGCGGGGAAAGGTGTACGTTCCTGCCTGACCCCGGAGCAGGTCAAGACCGACGACATCCCGCTGCAGGATCCGCAGTCCGGATGTACCCAGCGGATTACCGAGCGCACGGGCAATGTCTGGAAATTCGAGTTCAGTTGCCCCAAGGCGCAGGGGAGCGGCCAGGCTACTTTTCTCAGCGACCGCGAGTTCCTTACCCAGGTCAGCGGTACGTTCAATGCCTCGGGTGTTCAGCAGCAGGGCAGCATGAATACCCGGGCCGTTTGGCTGAGCGATGACTGCGGCTCGGTGAAGCCGCGTAGCGACGGGTGATCCATAGCCTTTTGGGAGCCGGCTCAAGCGACATTGGGGGCTGCAAGGCAGCCCCCAATGGCAACTGAACTCGATCCTCACCACTGCCAGCGGCTAATCGCGACAGCATCATGGGCATGCAAGCTCTCCGCATGTTCCACGCGCAATTCGAATCCGCTGACCCAAGCGAGCTGTCGTAATGCCAAGTGCAGGCGTCGTGCCGCATCCTCGCAAAACATCAGGTTCTGCCCATTGGCCAGGGCAAAGGCCTGCTCATCGGCGCGTTTTACCGCCGTCTGCACGGCGGTGCCCAACGCAGCTTCCGCCCTGTCGATCAGTTGGGTGACCGGAAGCTCCTCCAGATTGCTCTGCAAACGCACCCTGACATATGCCTGGCTGCGCTGACTGTGAGGTGTGGCGACGATTCCCTGGCTGCTACCCAGCCACTCCAGGATCGCTTGCCGATCCGTTTCGCGGTTGGCGAAATCCGCCACGAACTGCTGCTGTATCAATTGCCTGGCCAGTGCAGCCGAGCAAGGGCATGTGGATGAATAAGGAATCACAACGGATAGTTCCACGTGGAACATCGCATTTTCGATCCTGGCATCCACGGTTACCGGATAGCTTTTCCAACCCGCCAATGGGCTCACCAGGGCAGGTCGTTTCAGCATGTGGTCGAATGCCAGCCGCAGATAGGCGGCAGAGGCAAGCCCTTCATGGCTGGCGAGAAAGCGGGCCAACAACCGCCGCACGGCCAGGGGGTTGAGTTCCGACTGCTCGAGGGATTCCAGGGCCAGGTAAAGCCGAGACATGTGTATCCCTCGTGACACGCCGTCATCGAGGTTGACCCCGGCATCGGCCCGGGCGTTCAGGGTTCGTCCTTCGAACTGCAGCGGCAGTGCGATGCCCTGCATGCCTACCCAGTCCAAAGGCGATGTTCGTTGGCTGGTCTGGATGGCGATGTCGGGGAGCGTCAGGCTGGTCATTTGCGGATTCCAAGAAAGGTTGGCATTCAGCGGCAGCCGCCGATCAGGCTGCAGTGCAGGTTGAAGCGCTGCCCGCTGGAACTGGAGACGCGGTTCAGGGTGGTCCAGCCGATACGCCGGCTATACCCACCCACGCCTCGCCGTCGCTGGCCAGGCCGGTGAAGAACGTCAGTGAGCCGTAACGGCTGTTGGCTTGTGCCCACAGCCGACGGCTCACACTGTCGTAGCCGCGCAGGTAGAAGGTGCTGCCCTCGGTACGCACGCTGTAATAGCTGCCTTGGCCATCCTGGCAAGCCAGAAGCGTTGCGCTGCGTGTACACAGGGGGAGATCTGTGCGTGGCATGGCAAGTACTGACGAAGGCGCGATGAGCAACAGCAGCACAACGGCACGGGGCAGTTTCATTTTCATCTCCGGGTACCGTTCGACGAGCACGGCTTGGCGAAAGTGTATTGTTATAATATAACAGTAAGCAATGCATCGTTTCGAATGCGCTCGTCTGATGAGGGCTCCGCCAATGACCAAACGTCTCCCTGTTACCGTGCTGTCCGGCTTCCTGGGGGCCGGCAAGAGCACCTTGCTCAACCATGTCCTGCGTAATCGCGAGGACCTGCGTGTTGCCGTGATCGTCAACGACATGAGTGAAATCAACATCGATGCCAGCGAGGTACAGCGCAATGTCAGCCTCAACCGTGCAGAAGAGAAGCTGGTGGAGATGAGCAACGGCTGTATCTGCTGCACCCTGCGCGAGGACCTGCTCGAGGAAGTGGCGCGCTTGGCGCAGGAGGGCCGTTTCGACTACCTGCTGATCGAGTCCACTGGCATCTCCGAGCCGTTGCCGGTGGCCGAGACGTTCACCTTCCGTGACGAACAGGGCCGTAGCCTGTCCGACATGGCACGCCTGGACACCATGGTCACGGTAGTCGATGGCCTGAATTTCCTGCGTGACTACCAGGCGGCGGATAGCCTGGCCAGCCGTGGCGAAACCTTGGGCGAGGGGGATGAGCGATCGATCAGCGACCTGCTGATCGAGCAGGTGGAGTTCGCCGATGTGCTGCTGGTCAGCAAGATCGACCTGATCGGCCAGCATGAGCGCGAAGAGCTCACGGCCATCTTGCGCAGCCTCAATGGCCGGGCGCAGATCGTGCCCATGGTCATGGGCCAGGTGCCGCTTGAGCGCATTCTCGATACCGGCCTGTTCGATTTCGACCAGGCCGCCCAGGCGCCCGGCTGGTTACAGGAGTTGCGCGGCGAACACGTCCCGGAAACCGAGGAATACGGGATCGCCGCGAGCACCTGGCAGGCCCGTCGGCCACTGCATCCACAACGCTTCTTCGACTTTATCCACAAGCCCTGGAGCAATGGCAGGCTGTTGCGTTCGAAGGGGTTCTTCTGGTTGGCCAGCAAGTTCCAGGAGGCCGGAAGCTGGTCCCAGGCCGGGGGCATGATGCGCCATGGGCTGGCCGGGCGCTGGTGGCGTTTCGTGCCACGGGAGCATTGGCCGCAGGACGAGGAGAACACCGCGGCAATTCTCAAGCACTGGAGCGTGGAGGTCGGGGATTGCCGCCAGGAACTGGTATTCATCGGGCAGGACATCGATTTCGCCAGGTTATCCACAGAGCTGGATGCCTGTTTGTTGACCGATGAGGAAATGGCGTTGGGGCCGATGGCCTGGTTGCGCCTGCCCGACCCGTTCGGCCCCTGGCATGAGGAGGCTGCCGCGTGATGCTGGCAAGCAGGGCTGTGGATATCCGTCAGGTCTTCGGCGAATCGCCCCAGGTGCTGGCGGAGATTCTCCAGGATGGGGTCAACCTGGCGGTTTGGCAGCGCCGGCTGGCGGCGCAGGTGGAGGACTTCGCTGCACTGTTGCTCAGCCTGGGCCAACCCATGGCGGACGAGCGGGTGATCGATGTGGACGAGCGGGAAATGCCCGTGCTGCCTGGCCTGTTGAGCGGCGCAGCCGACCTGCATGGCTACGAAGGCTTTGTCGCAGACGTGGCGTGGTTGGTATCGGCCTACACCTGCCTGCTTGGCGCCCGGCGCGTCGGCTTGCGCCTGCGGGTGCTGGAAGGGACGATGTGCCCGCGCTTTCATGTGGATCACGTGCCGTTGCGCTTGCTCACCACCTATGCCGGCAAGGGCAGCGAATGGCTGGAGGAAGGCCGCATCGATCGCACCGCATTACCGCACGCCCCACCGCCTGTGGATAACATCCAGTGCCTGCAGGTGGGGGCAGTCGCCTTGCTCAAGGGCGAGAAGTGGCTGGGCAATGAAGGTGCCGGCCTGATACACCGCTCGCCGCTGACCGGAGCGGGGGAGCTGCGCCTGTTGCTCAGCCTTGACTGGTTGGCTTGAGGGCGCATAGTGGGTGGTTTATGGGGCCTGCGGCGGCTCTGGGGACGCCATTGAACCATCACATGTTGCAAAACATCCCTACCCACGTGATCGCTGGCCCATTGGGTGCCGGCAAGACCAGCCTGATCCGTCAGCTGCTGGCCCAGCGCCCCGCGGGAGAACGCTGGGCGGTGCTGGTCAACGAATTCGGCCAGATCGGCCTCGACGCGGCCTTGCTCTGCCGCGATGAGGAGGGCATCGCCATCGGCGAGGTGGCTGGCGGTTGCCTGTGCTGCGTAAACGGCATGCCGTTCCAGGTGGGGCTGGGCCGGCTGCTGCGCAAGGCACGACCCCACCGCCTGTTCATCGAGCCCTCTGGCCTCGGCCATCCACTGCAACTGCTCGAACAGCTTGGCCAAGCGCCATGGACAGGCGTGCTGGCCGTGCAGCCGCTGTTGATGGTTCTGGATGCCCAGGCCCTGGCACGTGGCCAGGCGCTGCCGGACACGCAGCGTGAGGCGCTGGCGGCAGCGGCCTTGCTGGTTTTCAACAAGGCTGGCCTTGTGGATGAACCGTCACGCCTGTTGATAACTGCACAACTGCCGGCCTTACCGGCCTTGTGGACAGAGCATGGCGCATTTTCCCTGGCGCAGCTTCCGGTTTTGCCCACAGAAGAGGCTCGATGCTCGCTTGTGGATAAGCTTGCTGTGGACAACGCTTTCGTGTCGTCTGCCGCCTTGTGGACAGATCCGCGCCAACCGATCTGCCAGGCACAACAGGGCGAGGGCGGCTGGAGCATCGGCTGGCGCTGGCACCCCAGCCAGCGCTTCGATGCACTACGCATGCAGGCTTTTCTCGAGGCATGGCCATGGCGCCGGGCCAAGGGTGTTATCCACAGCGGTGAAGGCTGGCGCTCGTTCAATGCCTTGGACGCAGGCCCACAGGCCTGGCAACCGAGCGAGTGGCGCAAGGATTCCCGTATCGAACTGATCTTCGACCAGGCCCAACCGCGGGAAGCCCTGCAGGCGGCGCTGGCCGACTGTCGCCTGGAGGGCTGATCAGTTGCGCCAGCGATTGTGCTCCTGGCGCCATTGCTGCATCTCGATGACGTTGTCGGCCTTTGGCGGGGTCTTGATCTCGAACGGGTAGGGCGCCAGTTCGATCAGCATGGTGTGGGCACCGAACTGGGTCACCGTCCCAGGGTGGCGTTGTTCGCCAGTGACGGTGAATTCGAAACCGTAGATCCGCGCCAGGCGCTTGCGGCCGTTGGCATCACGCACGAAGGCGATGCGCTTGAGCGCGACGTTGTCGTCGAGCAGTTCCAGGTCGAGGTTGGCGCAATGCTGCTTGACCCGCTCCAGCGCCTTTTCGCGTAGCCCATGGTTGTGCCACAGCCAGGCGCCGGCCGTTGCCACCAACATCAGGACGAAAAGGTTCTCCAGGGTCAACATTTGCATAGGCTCCAGACAGGTCAGTCCAGCTTAACCGCGTTCCTGGCCTGTCGTACAGGTGGCAATCGGGTTCATACTGCGCCTCGCATCCCAAGAACTGCTTCGGAAAAATACCCCATGAAACGCACGCCGCATCTACTCGCTATCCAGTCCCATGTGGTCTTCGGCCACGCCGGAAACAGCGCGGCGGTGTTCCCCATGCAGCGGGTCGGGGTCAACGTCTGGCCGCTCAACACCGTACAGTTCTCCAACCATACTCAGTATGGCCAGTGGGCAGGCGAAGTGCTCGCGCCCGCGCAGATTCCGGCATTGGTGGAAGGTATTGCCGGCATTGGCGAGCTGGGGCACTGCGATGCGGTGCTCTCCGGGTACCTGGGCAGTGCCGAACAGGGCCGGGCGATCCTGGCTGGTGTCGAGCGGATCAAGGCGGTGAATCCCAAGGCGCTGTACCTGTGCGATCCGGTCATGGGGCATGCGGAGAAAGGCTGCATCGTGCCGGTGGAGGTGAGCGAGTTCCTGCTCGAGCAGGCCGCTGCGGTAGCCGACATCCTCTGCCCCAATCAGCTGGAGCTGGACAGTTTCTGCGGGCGCCGGGCCGAGTCGCTGGAGGACTGCGTGGCCATGGCGCGCAGCCTGATCGAGCGCGGGCCGCAGGTGGTGCTGGTCAAGCACCTGGCCTACCCGGGGCGCGCTGCGGACAGTTTCGAGATGTTACTGGTGACCCGGGACGAAAGCTGGCACCTGAGCCGCCCCTTGCTGGCTTTCCCGCGTCAGCCGGTGGGCGTGGGCGACCTGACCTCGGGCCTGTTCCTGGCCCGCGTGCTGCTGGGCGACAGCTGGGTACGCGCCTTCGAGTTCACCGCAGCGGCAGTGCATGAGGTGCTGCTCGAAACCCAGGCCTGCGCCAGCTACGAACTGCAACTGGTGCGGGCCCAGGATCGCATCGTGCATCCGCGGGTGCGCTTCGAGGCCCAGCCGGTCTAGATCGAGTCGGTCTTGAGGTTCTGGTAGCGCTGCTCCAGCTCCTGGCGGATCTGTCGACGCTGCTGGCCCTGCAGGAAGCGGCGTTTCTCTTCCTGGGTCTGGGGCTGGCGCGGCGGTACCGGCACCGGGCGACGGTTGTCATCGACCGCGACCATGGTGAAGAAGCAGCTGTTGGAGTGGCGCACGGAGCGTTCGCGGATGTTTTCGGTCACTACCTTGATGCCCACCTCCATGGAGGTGTTGCCGGTATAGTTGACCGATGCGAGGAAGGTCACCAGCTCGCCGACGTGCACCGGTTCGCGGAAGATTACCTGGTCCACCGAGAGGGTCACCACATAGCTCCCGGCATAACGGCTGGCGCAGGCGTAGGCGACTTCATCGAGGTACTTGAGCAGGGTGCCGCCATGTACGTTGCCGGAAAAGTTGGCCATGTCCGGGGTCATCAGGACAGTCATCGTCAACTGGGCGTTTCCAGGTTCCATAGTGAGCTCACGGTAAGGTTGCGCTGAAACGGGGCCGTTATCTGCAGACACTTCTGTTCCCCCTTGGTGGTTCCGATCTTTACGGGACGTCGGCCGATGCGACATCGTCACGCGGATAGTGCCATCGACAATGACGCAATGGCCGATCTGTTTCTACATATTGCATCGGCTTTCTGCGGCAGGGCGCGATGTTAACCTGAGCACGCCCATGCAACATGGGCGTTCCTGCGTTAAAAACATTATGTATTTGCTGCTCGCTCAGGTTTGCCTTGGCAGAGGAGCGGTTTGCCCTGGCATCGAGAAAGGAGTACCACGCCATGCATGCCATCAGCTTCATCCAGGATCTGGCAGTGATCATGCTGGTCGCCGGGGTGGTCACCATTTTGTTCCATCGCTTCAAGCAGCCCGTGGTGCTGGGCTACATCGTCGCCGGTTTCATCATCGGCCCGCACACACCGCCCTTCGGCCTGATCCACGATGAAGACACCATCAAGACCCTCGCCGAACTGGGGGTGATCTTCCTGATGTTCTGCCTGGGCCTGGAGTTCAGCCTGCGCAAGCTGTTCAAGGTCGGGGCCACGGCGTTCATCGCGGCGTTCATGGAAATCGTCCTGATGATCTGGATCGGTTTCGAGATCGGCCGCTGGTTCGGCTGGAATACCATGGATTCGCTGTTCCTCGGGGCGATCCTGGCCATTTCCTCGACCACCATCATCGTCAAGGCGCTCAACGACCTGAAGATGAAGAACGAGCGTTTCGCCCAGCTGATCTTCGGCGTACTGATCGTCGAGGACATCCTCGGCATCGGCATCATCGCCCTGTTGTCGGGCATCGCGGTCAGCGGCACGGTAAGCTCGGGCGAAGTGTTCTCCACGGTGGGCAAGCTGTCGTTGTTCATGATCGTCGCGCTGGTGATCGGCATCCTGCTGGTGCCACGGCTGCTGGCGTACGTGGCGAAGTTCGAGAGCAACGAGATGTTGCTGATTACCGTGCTGGGCCTGTGCTTCGGCTTCTGCCTGCTGGTGGTCAAGCTCGAATACAGCATGGTCCTGGGCGCGTTCCTGATCGGCGCGATCATGGCCGAATCCCGCCAGTTGCTGAAGATCGAGCGCCTGATCGAGCCGGTTCGCGACCTGTTCAGCGCCATCTTCTTCGTTGCCATCGGCCTGATGATCGACCTGAGCGTGCTGATCCAGTACGCCTGGCCGATCCTGGTGATCACCCTGGCGGTGGTGCTGGGCAAGATGCTGTCCTGCGGCATGGGGGCCTTCATCGCCGGCAATGACGGCCGCACCTCGCTGCGGGTGGGGATGGGGCTTTCGCAGATCGGCGAGTTTTCCTTCATCATCGCCGCCCTCGGCATGTCGCTGCAGGTCACCAGCGACTTCCTCTACCCTGTCGCCGTTGCGGTGTCGGCCATCACCACTTTGCTCACGCCCTACCTGATTCGCGCCGCCGACCCGCTCTCGCGAAAGCTCGGCAATGTGGTGCCAAGCCGCCTGGCGAGGGTGCTGTCGTTGTATGGCGAGTGGCTGCGCAGCATCCAGCCCCAGGGCGAGGGGGCCATGCTCGCGGCGATGATCCGGCGCATCCTGCTGCAGGTGGGCGTGAACCTGGCCCTGGTGATCGCCATCTTCTTCAGTGGTGGCTACTTCGCCGGGCGTATCGGTGAGTGGTTGAGCGAATGGGTCAGCGATGTCAGCCAGCAGAAGGCGCTGATCTGGGGCGCCGCGCTGCTGTTGTCGCTGCCGTTCCTGATCGCCGCCTACCGCAAGCTCAAGGCGCTGTCGATGCTGCTGGCGGAGATGGGCGTGAAGCCCGAGATGGCCGGGCGACATACCCAGCGTGTGCGTCGGGTGATCGCCGAGGTGATTCCGCTGCTGTCGTTGCTGGTGATCTTCCTGCTGCTGTCGGCCCTGTCGGCGAGCATCTTGCCCACCAATGAGCTGTTGCTGGTGATCGCAGTCGTGGCGGCGGTGGTGGTGGCACTGCTGTGGCGCTGGTTCATCCGGGTGCATACCCGCATGCAGATCGCCTTGCTGGAAACTCTGGACAACCACCGCGACTCGCACTGAGCGAGCGCATGCCGACTGCCTGCGCCTTCATCGGCGCAGGCAGGTTCGATTGCCGGTCAGCTTTCCAGCCAGACGTCCCGGGCCCAGTGCCAGACCGTCTCCCAGCTGTCTTCGCTGATCGCTTCTTCTTCCGCGTCCCACAGCACCACCGTGCCATCTTCCTCGACGCAGTAGTAGTTGTCGCCATCCTGGCACAGCGGCACCAGGTCGCGGGGGACGCCGGCATCCCAGGCATTGGCGGCCACCTCGGGCAGGTAGGTGTGGGATTGCGGGTCGGTGACGGTCACTGGCTCCAGGCTGCCGTAGACCACGTCGCTGACGGTCAGCAGGAACTCCCGCAGGCCGAACGGCATGTTGATCAGCAGTTCTTCCTCGATCTCGACCAACAGGTCTTCGTCCGGCAGTTCCAGTGGCACCGGTACCGGCTCATTGGCTTCACGGAGCTGATCGATCACTTCTTCCACGGTTCACATCCTCTGACCTTGATGACGACGCTGCGCGTTATACCCTAGTAGCCCACTGGGCCAAAAGCAAAAACCCCGGGACATGCCCGGGGTTCGTTGTGCAATGCCTGGAATCAGCCGTTCTGGCGGATACCGGCGAGCAGCCAAGGCTGGTTCTCGCCCTGGGCGCGCTCCATGTGCCAGCTTTCGCTGAAGGCTTCGCCCTGGTCGAAACGGGAGGTCTTCGACACACCATGGAAGGTCAGGGTGGCGATGGTCCGGTCGGCACGGTCGTCGATGCCTTCCAGCTGCACTTCGAGGTTGTCGATGTAGGTGGACTGGAAGCCATCACCCAGGTCGGCACGCTCGCGCTTGAGGAACTCGAGCATCTGCGGGGTGACGAACTCGGAGATCTTGTCCATCTCGTTGGCGTCCCAGTGCTGCTGCAGCGACATGAAGTGGGTGCGTGCGGCGGCCAGGAAGCTCTGCTCGTTGAACCAGGCTGGCGCGTTGATCACCGGTGCGGCTGTTGCAGCGGGGGCTGCGGCGCCACCGAAGATCGACGGTTGGGCAGGCTGGGCGTGGGTTTCGCGCTGGTACGGTGCGTGGTTGGCACCGGCCATCTGCGGCTGCTGCTGGCGACGCCGCGCGGCGATGAAGCGGAACACCAGGAAGGCGATCAGGCCCATGATCAGGAAGTCGAGGATCTGCATGCCCTGGAAGCCATCGCCCATGAACATGGAGGCCAGCAGGCCACCGGCGGCGAGGCCGGCCAGTGGGCCCAGCCAGCGCGAAGCACCGCTGGCGGCGGCCGGAGCGCGGCCAGGCGCGGTCGGCGCGGCGGCAGGCGTGGTTGGCGTGGCCTGGCGGGTCTGGTGGATAGGCGCGGAGCCCGAGCTCTTGCCACCGCCGAAGCGCTTGGCGTTGGCATCCAGGCTCAGCGTCAGGCCGACGCAGAGCGCCAGAGCGATGCTAAGAAAACGTTGCATAAGTGGGATTTCCCCTGTTGTGGATTGCACGCGCGTCATGGTGCACAGGTTGTAGGACATATGGCCAGTGCCATAATGTTTCCAGCTTTTGCCTGATTGACCGGAGGCCAAGGCTGATCAGGCTGTAGGACATTTCAACTGTTATCTGGGGCTGCAATGCAGCCCACAGGTCAGATCGCTTCCAGCTTGGCGTACCCCAGCATCAGCCACTTGCTGCCTTCGGCGAAGTTCACCTGCACCCGCGCCTGGGCACCGGAGCCCTCGAAGTTGAGGATCACGCCCTCGCCAAACACCGCATGCTGCACGCGCTGGCCGAGGGCGAACGCGGTCTGTGGGATGCTGGCATTGGCGAACAGGCTGCTCGAGGTGGCCTGCGCACCGCCGAAGGGGCGGCTGACACTGTTGGACAGGCGCACTTCCTGGACCAACCCGGCCGGAATCTCCCGTACGAAGCGCGACACCTTGTTGTAGGTCTCGCTGCCATACAGCCGACGTGTCTCGGCATAGGTCATGATCAGCTGGCGCATGGCCCGGGTGATGCCCACGTAGGCCAGGCGCCGCTCCTCTTCCAGGCGGCCGGGCTCCTCCAGGCTCATCTTGTGGGGGAACAGGCCCTCTTCCATGCCCACCAGGAACACATAGGGAAACTCCAGGCCCTTGGCGCTGTGCAGGGTCATCAACTGGATGCTGTCCTCGTGCTCGTCGGCCTGGGCATCGCCGGCTTCCAGCGAGGCGTGGCCAAGGAAAGCCGACAAGGGCGAGAGGTCGGCGTCGTCGTCACTGGTTTCGAAGTTGCGCGCCGCGCTGACCAGTTCCTCGAGGTTCTCTACCCGCGCCTGGCCTTTCTCGCCCTTTTCTTCCTGGTGATAGATGATCAGCCCGGACTGTTCGATGACGGTCTGGGTCATCAGGTGCAGCGGCATGTCCAGGACCTTGGCGGCGAGGTTCTCGATCAGTTCGATGAAGGCGCCCAGGGCACTGGCGGCGCGGCCCTTGAGGGCCTTGGCGGCGAGCAACTGGCACATCGCCTCCCACATCGACAACTGGCTGTGGCGCGCGTGCTCGCGGATGGCCTCGACGGTCTTCTCGCCGATGCCGCGGGGTGGCACGTTGATCACCCGCTCCAGGGCCGCGTCGTTGCCACGGCCTTCGAGCAGGCGCAGGTAGGCCATGGCGTTCTTGATCTCGGCGCGTTCGAAGAAGCGCTGGCCACCATAGATACGGTAGGGGATGCGCTCGCGCAGCAGGGCTTCCTCCAGCACCCGCGACTGGGCATTGGAGCGGTAGAGAATGGCGATCTCGCTGCGTGCGTTGCCCTGCCTGAGGATGCTTTCGATGGTTTCCACCACGTAGCGCGCTTCGTCGTGCTCGTTATAGGCGGCGTACAGGCTCAGCGGCTCGCCTTCGCCCATGTCGGTCCACAGCTCCTTGCCCAGGCGCCCGCTGTTGTTGGCGATCAGCGCGTTGGCAGCCTTGAGGATGCCGCCGGTGGAGCGATAGTTCTGCTCCAGGCGGATCAGTTCGGCGTCGGGAAAGTCGGCGGTGTACTGGTGGATGTTCTCGATCTTGGCGCCGCGCCAGCCATAGATCGACTGGTCGTCGTCACCCACGGCCATCAGGCTGTCGCCACCGGCGGCGAGCAGGCGCAGCCAGGCGTACTGCACTGCGTTGGTGTCCTGGAACTCGTCCACCAGCAGGTGGCGGAAGCGCCGCTGGTAGTGCTCGAGCAGGCCGGGGTGGTCGCGCCACAGGTCCAGGGCGCGCAGCAGCAATTCGGAGAAGTCGATGACCCCGGCACGCTCGCAGGCCTGTTCGTAGGCTTCGTAGATCGAGCGCATGGTGGCCAGGAACAGGTCGCCGCTGGCCTGGATGTGCTGCGGGCGCAGGCCTTCGTCCTTCTGCCCGTTGATGAACCATTGGGCCTGGCGCGCCGGCCAGCGCTGTTCGTCGAGGCCGAGCTCGCGGATCACCCGCTTGATCAGGCGTTGCTGGTCGTCGCTGTCGAGGATCTGGAAGTTCTGCGCCAGCCGCGCTTCCTGCCAGTGGGCCCGCAACAGGCGGTGGGCCAGGCCGTGGAAGGTCCCCACCCACATGCCGGCCGGGTTGATGCCCAGCAGTTGCTCGATCCGCTGGCGCATTTCCGCCGCGGCCTTGTTGGTGAAGGTCACCGACAGGATCGAGTGGGGCGAGGCCTGCTCGACCTGGATCAGCCAGGCGATACGGTGCACCAGCACGCGGGTCTTGCCCGAGCCGGCGCCGGCAAGCACCAATTGACGCCCCACCGGGGCCGCTACGGCCTGGCGTTGGGCGTCGTTGAGGGAGTTCAGCAGGAGGGAGAGGTCATCGTTGCGCATCCGGCCATTCTAGGGCCGCGCAGGGGGCAGGGGCAAACGGCCCTGGGATAAATCTTGCCGTGCCTGGCCGGCCACTCATCGACACGGCTGAGTGAGCCGCGTGCTTGAGCGGTCGCGGGGCGAAGGCCGCGGTATTTTCGCGCATCCTGACGCAGAGCAGTTTGGCCTGGGGCGGGGCTTGTGTATGCTCCCTGCTCGTTTTGTGGCCCAGAACATAACAAGAACACTGCCCTATGACCCAGGATTGCACGGCGAGCGGAGCATCGCCGCAAACCATAAGGAACGTACGCAGGCAATTCGCGACCCAGCTCTCCATCGAGCGAACCCGCCTGCTCTACCAGGGCTCGCTGTTGCCCACCCTGTTCATGTTGCTCAACGGCCTGCTGTGCGCCTGGCTGTTGTGGAGCCCTGCGCGCTACCTGCTGGTCGGCGTGTGGCTGATCTGGTTGCTGGCGCTGGTGGCCCTGCGGGTGATCCAGGTGGCGGCTTT
The DNA here is from genome assembly GCF_040984075.1 of Pseudomonas sp. I2. Classification (NCBI taxonomy): domain Bacteria; kingdom Pseudomonadati; phylum Pseudomonadota; class Gammaproteobacteria; order Pseudomonadales; family Pseudomonadaceae; genus Pseudomonas; species Pseudomonas sp. I2. The sequence goes on along the minus strand of NZ_JBCGFQ010000014.1, from coordinate 41,642 downwards.
CGATGCGGCGACGCCAGCGCGCCAGGCCAAGCCGACCTGGCAGCGCATGTTCCTGCTCGGCTCGGCGTTCAGCGGCCTGACCTTGGCCTGTGCGGCGATCGTCCTGGTGCCTGTGGATAACTTCGTGCAACAGGCCTGGGTGTTCGGCTTGCTGGGGGCAGCGGTGCTGTCGGCCAGCGTGGCCTATGCGGTGAGCCTGCCGGCCTTTCTCAGTTTCGCCTTGCCCTGCCTGCTGCCACCGATCCTGTTCCTGTTCTACTACCAAGCGGGTCTGCAGCGAGGGTGGGGCTGGCTCGGCCTGATCCTGCTGGCGGCGCTGATGGTGGTGGCCTGGCAGGTCAACCGGCTGATCGAGCGCGGCCTGTTACGGCGCTTCCAGAACCAGGCGCTGATCGAGCAGTTGCAGGAGGCCCAGCGCCATGGCGAGCACCTGAACCAAGTATTGCTCAGCGAGGTGGAACAGCGCCGGTGCGCCGAAGATCAACTGCGCCAGGCCCAGGCCGGGCTGGAGCAGCAGGTAGCCCAGCGCAGCCATGAACTGGACCTGGCCAACCATGCCCTGGGTACGAGCGAGCAGCGCCTGGCCCTGGCATTGGACGCCAGTGAGCTGGGGCTGTGGGACTGGAACCTGGAGAGCGACGAGGTGCATCACACCCAGTTGCATGCCTTGTTCGGCCTGGACCCGCGGCAGGTCCGCTCGGTCCGTGCCGACCTCAAGCCACGCCTGCATCCGGACGACCTGCCGCTGTTGCGCCGGACCCTGGTCGAGCACCTCAAGGGCCGCAGCGAAGACTATTGTGTCGAGTACCGCGTGCGCCACACCCAAGGCCACTGGTGCTGGATCGAGGACCGTGGCCGGGCGGTGGAGCATGGCCCCGACGGCAAGGTGCTGCGCATGCTCGGCACGCGCCGCGACATCACGGCGCGCAAGGAGCAGGAAGAGCAGCAACGCCTGGCCGCCACTGTGTTCGAAGCGGCCAGCGAAGGCATCGCCATTCTCGATGCGGATTTCCAGCTGCTGGCGGTCAATCAGGCTTTTTGCGACATCACCGGCTACTGTCGGGGGGAGCTGATCCAGCGCAACGCCCTGGACCTGCCCTGCAGCCGCGATGCCCGGCGCCACAGCCAGGCGATCGGCCAGGCCCTGGAGCAGCAGGGGCGCTGGCAGGGCGAGTTGGTGGAGGCGCGCAGCAATGGCGAACTCTACCCGCAATGGCTGCAGCTCAATGGCGTGCGTGACGTGCGCGGCAATATCAGCAACATCGTCGGTTTCTATACCGACCTGTCGGCGCGACGCGAATCCGAGGAGCGCTTGCGCTACCTGGCCCATTACGATGACCTGACCGGGCTGGCCAACCGCGCGCTGTTTCGCCTGCGCCTGCACGAGGCGGTGCAGCGGGTGCGCCTCAATGGTCGCAGCCTGGCGCTGCTGCACATCGACCTGGACCGTTTCAAGCTGCTCAACGAGAGCCTCGGCCATGAATGGGCCGACACGTTGCTCAAGCGGATGGCCCAGCGCATCGCCAATGCGGTGCCCGAGGCCGATACCGTCGCGCGTCTTTCCGGTGATGAATTCGTCGTGCTGTTCGACGGCTACAGCAACCTGTCCAGCCTGGTGCGGGTCACTACGCGGTTGCTCGACAAGTTGCGCGTTCCCCAGCGCCTAGGTGGCCATGAAGTGGTGGTCAGCGCCTCGGTGGGGATCAGCCTGTTGCCGGACGCGACCTTCGACGTCAACGCGCTGCTGAGCCAGGCTGACATGGCCAAGCAGCATGCCAAGCACCTGGGCGGCGACAATTTCCAGTTCTACACCGAGAGCCTGCGCGCCAGCACCCTTGAGCGCCTGCAACTGGAAAACCAACTGCGCAAGGCCCTCGACGAGCGGCAGTTGCTGGTCTACTACCAGCCCAAGCTGTGCCTACGCAGCGGCCGCCTGCACGCGGCCGAAGCGCTGGTGCGCTGGCAGCATCCCGAATGGGGCATGGTGCCGCCGGGCGAGTTCATCGGCCTGGCCGAGGAAACCGGGCTGATCGCACCGATGGGTGAGTTCGTCCTGCGCCAGGCCTGCTGGCAGGCGTGCGAGTGGCAGCGCCAGGGGCTGGCGATCCGCGTCTCGGTGAACCTGTCGGTCTACCAACTGCGCCAGGGCAAGATCGTCAGCCTGGTGCGCCAGGTGCTGGACGAGAGCGGGCTGGCGCCGCACCTGCTGGAGCTGGAACTGACCGAAAGCCAGTTGCTCGACAGCGTCGAGCACATCATCGCCACCTTCCGCCAGTTGCATGAGCTGGGGGTCAAGCTGGCTATCGACGACTTCGGCACTGGCTATTCGTCGCTGAGCTACCTCAAGCGCTTCCCGGTCGACTACGTGAAGATCGACCAGGCCTTCATCCGCGGCCTGCATGAAGGCCGGCAGGATGCGGCCATCACCCGGGCGATCATCGCCATGGCCAAGAGCCTTGAGCTGAAGGTGGTGGCGGAGGGGGTGGAAACCCGCGAGCAGCTGGCATTCCTGCGCGAGCATGGGTGTGACGAGGCGCAGGGCTACCTGATCAGCAAGCCGGTCGACGCGCGACGCTTCGAGGCCCTGCTGGCCAATCCCGGCGCCTAGGGGGCAAAGCGCTGCTTCATGCGTGCCAGGCCCGGCCCTGGTGCGCCAGCAGGCTGTTGGCTTGCTCCGGCCCGTTGGTGCCGGCGGGGTAGGGGCGCGGGGCCTGGAAGTGCTCCTCCCAGCCCTTGAGGATCGGGTCGATCCAGGCCCATGCGGCTTCCACTTCGTCGCGGCGCATGAACAGGGTCGAATCGCCCGCCAGCACATCCAGCAGCAGGCGCTCGTAGGCTTCCCAGCGGCGGGTCTGGCCGAACACCTGGGCCAGGTTCAGGTCCAGTTCCACCGGTTCCAGGCGCATGCCCTTGCCCGGGCTCTTGGTCATCATGCGCAGGCTGATGCGTTCCTCCGGTTGCAACTGGATCAGCAACTGGTTGACCTGGCCACCGCTGAACAGCTGATGGGGCACAGGCTTGAACTGGATGACGATCTGCGACGAGCGCCGCGCCATGCGCTTGCCGGTGCGCAGGTAGAACGGCACGCCGGCCCAGCGCCAGTTGTCGATCTGTGCCTGCACGGCGACGAAGGTCTCGGTATCGCTGTCGTTGTCCACGTCCTTCTCGAAGTAGTAGGCCGGCACTTCCTGGCCGCCGATCCTGCCGGCGCCGTACTGGCCGCGCACGGTCTTGTCCTGCACGTCCTGGCCGGTGATCGGCTTGAGGGCACGGAGGATCTTCACCTTCTCGTCGCGCACCGCCTCGGCCTCGAACTGCGCGGGAGGCTCCATGGCCACCAGGCACAGCAACTGCAGCAGGTGGTTCTGCAGCATGTCGCGGGTCGCCCCGGCACGGTCGTAATAGGCGCCACGGTTCTCCACCCCGAGGGTCTCGCAGACGCTGATCTGTACATGATCGACCTGGCCATTGCGCCACACCGGCTCGAGCAGGGCATTGGCGAAGCGCAGGGCCATGAGGTTCTGCACCGTCTCCTTGCCCAGGTAGTGGTCGATGCGAAACACCTGGGACTCGTCGAACACCGCGCCTATGGCTTCATTGATGGCGGTGGCCGAACCGAGCGAGTGGCCGATGGGTTTTTCCAGCACGATGCGCGCCTCGCTGTCGGCCAAGCCTGCGATGCGCAGGTGGTTGACGATGGGCACGAACAGGTTGGGGGCGGTGGCCAGGTAGTAGACCCGCGTCAGCCCGCCGGGCTCGCCGAGATAACGGGCCAGGCGGCCGAAGTCGGCGCTTTGCGAGGCGTCCATGGCGAAGTAGTCCAGGCGGGCGCAGAAGCGCCGCCAGACGTCCTCTTCGAAATCATTGCGAGCGATCTGGGCGCGGCAGTGGCGTTCGGCGAGCTTGACGTACTCGTCCCGTGGCAGGTTGCGCCGGGCCAGGGCAATGATGCGCACGGCGTTGTGCAGACGGGCCTCGCGATACAGATGGTAGAGCGCCGGCAGCAATTTGTGCAGGGCCAGGTCGCCCGTGCCGCCGAAGACCAGGATGTCGCAAGGAATAGTCAAAACCACCACTCTCCACATTCGTTTAGCTGGGCGGGTCGCCGGTCATGTAGTATAACTACAAGAAAGCTACATCCCGGCCAGCCGATCATAACCGAGTCCAGCCTGTGAATCTGTTGCAACATATCGCCCAATCGCGCCACTTGCTGCGCAAATCGGAACTGAAAGTGGCCGACCATGTACTGCTCGATCCGGCTGCCGTCATGCACAGTTCCATGGCCGACCTGGCCCACAGCGTAGGGATCAGCGAACCGACCATCGTGCGCTTCTGCCGGGCCATCGGTTGCTCGGGCTTCCAGGACCTGAAGCTCAAGTTGGCCCAGAGCCTGGCCGCTGGCGCCAGTTTCGGGCAGTTCGCGATTCACGAGGACGACTCGGTCGCCGACTACAGCCTGAAGATCTTCGACACCACCTTGCATACCCTGATGGAAGTGCGCGAGCACCTCGACCCGCAGGCACTGCAGCAGGCGGTGACCGCCATGGCCCAGGCCCAGCGCGTGGAGTTCTACGGTTTCGGTGCCTCCGGTGCGGTGGCCGCCGATGCCCAGCACAAGTTCTTCCGTCTGCTGCTCAGCGCCGCGGCCTATTCCGACCCGCACATGCAGGCGATGTCGGCGGTGACCCTGAAGCCGGGCGACGTGGCGGTGTGCATCTCCCAGTCGGGCCGCTCCAAGGACCTGCTGATCACTGCCAACCTGGTGCGCGAGAGCGGTGCCAACCTGATTACCCTGTGCCCGAGCCAGACGCCGCTGGCGGAGTTGTCCACCGTCAACCTGGCCATCGACGTGCACGAGGACACCGAGATCTACACCCCGCTGACCTCACGGATCGCCCACCTGGTGGTGATCGATGTGCTGGCCATGGGCGTGGCCATGGCCCGTGGGCCGAGCCTGGTCAACCACCTCAAGAGCGTCAAGCGCAGCCTGCGCAGCCTGCGGTTGTCGCCGAAGTCGATCAAGGCGACCGACGACTGATCCTGGATGCCCAAGGCAAGCCAAGCGGCCCCAGAGGCTCTTGGCCTGCGAACAAGCCGCCATTGGCGGCAAGAATTCACGATACTGTCACCCGATCTGCACCAAACCGTAAAACCATCACGCCAGTCTGAAACTCCCCGCATCCTCATCTGGGAGACAGGCAATGGCTCGTGACCACGATGGCTCGTACCACCCCAGCGCCAAGGCTCGCAAACAGCACGAGAAGGATCAGCGTCGCATGGAGTTTCGCCGTGCGATCGAAAGCTATTGCGAGCAACGCCAATTACTGCGTGAGATCGCCGACTACCCTGAGCTGAAAGACATCACGGTATGGCAGGTATCGGCGGCAACTTCCCCGAAAATCGCTCCACAAGCCCGCTGATCCTCGCACGTTCATTGCGAATGAACGCCTGGAACGCCAAGGCCACCGGCGACTGCCGCTTGGCCTTGGACTGCACCAGGCACCAGCTGCGGTACAGCGGCAGCTCCTCCACCGGCAGTTCCTTGAGTACGCCCGTGGCCAGTTCCATGTTCAGTGCATGGCGGGTCAGCAGGGCAATGCCCAGGCCGGCGATCACGCATTCGCGCTGGGCGTCGGAGGACGCCACTTCCAGGGTCTGGGTGAAGTGCACGCGCTTGTCCTTGAAGTATTCCTCGCAGGCCTTGCGTGTGCCCGAACCTTGCTCGCGGATGAGCAGGGTATGAGGCTCCAGGTCCTGCAGGCGGAGCTTTTCCAGCTTGCACAGCGGGTGGTCGGGCGGCGCCACGGCGACGATCGGGTTGTTCAGGAACGGCATGAACTCCAGGCCCATGTCCTGGGGGACCATCGACATGATGATCAGGTCGTCGCGGTTGTCCGACAGGCGCCGGATCGCCTGGGCCCGGTTGACCACGGTGAGGGTCAGGTTGACCTCCGGGTGACGTTGCTTGAAGGCGGCGAACAGGTGTGGCACGAAGTACTTGGCGCTGGACTCGATCGCCAGCTTCAACTGCCCCTGCAGTGAACCCTGCATGTCCGACAGCTGCATGTCGAGGTTCTCCAGGCGCCCGAAGATGTCCCGGCTGGCCCGTTGCAGGGCTTCGGCCGCTTCGGTCAGGTAGAGCTTCTTGCCGACGTACTCGAACAGCGGCTGGCCGATCAGCTCTTCGAGCTGACGGATCTGTAGACTAACGGCGGGTTGCGTCAGCGCCATTTCCTCCGCCGCTCGGCTGTACGAGCGCAAATCGCACACTTCGTTGAAGATCTGCAATTGACGCAATGTCATACGCATCAATGACTTACGCATTTCTCTCCAGGCTCCGGCAAAACCTTGTTACTGCACTATAAGCTTTTGCTAATGCTGCCTCTAATAAATATTGATTTTTGTTTATCAACCTACAGCGCTAGGGTGAATACGCGACTGGCCAGTAGCGTCTGGTCACGCGCCGACCGGTAGAACCGGGTCGTCTGTTCCATCGGCTTTGGGAAGACTCCAGTGATAAAAAAAATCCTGATCGCCAACCGGGGTGAAATCGCAGTTCGGATCGTGCGTGCATGCGCCGAGATGGGCATTCGCTCGGTCGCGATCTTTTCCGACGCCGACCGTCATGCCTTGCACGTCAAGCGCGCCGACGAGGCCTACAGTATCGGTGCCGAGCCCCTGTCCGGCTACCTGAACCCGCGCAAGCTGGTCAACCTTGCCGTGGAAACCGGCTGCGATGCCCTGCATCCGGGCTACGGTTTCCTTTCGGAGAACGCCGAACTGGCGGAAATCTGCGCCGAGCGCGGGGTCAAGTTCATCGGTCCTGCCGCCGACGTCATTCGCCGCATGGGCGACAAGACCGAGGCGCGCCGCACCATGATCCAGGCCGGGGTGCCCGTGACCCCTGGCACCGAAGGCAACGTCGCCGACATCCATGAAGCCCTGAGCGAAGGTGACCGCATCGGTTACCCGGTGATGCTCAAGGCCACCTCCGGTGGTGGTGGCCGCGGCATCCGTCGCTGCAACAGCCGCGAGGAGCTGGAGCAGGCCTTCCCGCGGGTGATCTCCGAGGCCACCAAGGCCTTCGGTTCGGCCGAAGTATTCCTGGAAAAGTGCATCGTCAATCCCAAGCACATCGAGGCGCAGATCCTCGGTGACAGTTTCGGCAACGTGGTGCACCTGTTCGAGCGCGATTGCTCGATCCAGCGTCGCAACCAGAAGCTCATCGAGATCGCCCCGAGCCCCCAGCTGACCCCGGAACAGCGCGCCTACATCGGCGACCTGGCGGTGCGCGCGGCCAAGGCGGTCAACTACGAGAATGCCGGCACCGTGGAGTTCCTGCTCGCCGATGGCGAGGTGTACTTCATGGAGATGAACACCCGCGTGCAGGTGGAGCACACCATCACCGAGGAAATCACCGGCATCGATATCGTCCGCGAGCAGATCCGCATCGCCTCGGGCCTGCCCCTGTCGGTCAAGCAGGAAGACATCCAGCACCGCGGCTACGCGCTGCAGTTTCGCATCAATGCGGAGGATCCGAAGAACAACTTCCTGCCCAGCTTCGGCAAGATCACCCGTTACTACGCACCTGGTGGCCCCGGGGTACGCACCGATACCGCGATCTACACCGGCTACACCATTCCGCCGTTCTATGACTCCATGTGCCTGAAACTGGTGGTCTGGGCGCTGACCTGGGAAGAAGCCATGGACCGTGGCCTGCGGGCCCTGGACGACATGCGTGTGCAAGGCGTGAAGACCACTGCCGCGTATTACCAGGAGATCCTGCGCAATCCGGAATTCCGTAGCGGCCAGTTCAACACCAGCTTCGTGGAAAGCCACCCGGAACTGACCAACTACTCGATCAAGCGCAAACCCGAAGAGCTGGCCCTGGCCATCGCCGCCGCCATTGCTGCACACGCAGGCCTGTGAGGAACCGAATAATGTCCAAGAAAATCTTTGTCACCGACACAATCCTGCGCGATGCTCACCAGTCCCTGCTGGCCACCCGCATGCGCACCGAAGACATGCTGCCGATCTGCGACAAGCTCGACAAGGTCGGCTACTGGTCGCTGGAAGTCTGGGGGGGCGCCACCTTCGACGCCTGCGTGCGCTTCCTCAAGGAAGACCCGTGGGAGCGCCTGCGCAAGCTGCGTGCGGCCCTGCCCAACACTCGCCTGCAAATGCTGCTGCGCGGCCAGAACCTGCTGGGCTACCGCCATTACAGCGACGACGTGGTCAAGGCCTTCGTCGCCAAGGCCGCGGTCAACGGCATCGACGTGTTCCGCATCTTCGACGCCATGAACGACGTGCGTAACCTGCGCGTGGCCATCGAGGCGGTCAAGGCTGCCGGCAAGCACGCCCAGGGCACCATCGCCTACACCACCAGCCCGGTGCACACCATCGAAGCCTTCGTGACCCAGGCCAAGCAGATGGAAGCCATGGGTTGCGACTCGGTGGCGATCAAGGACATGGCCGGCCTGCTGACTCCCTATGCCACTGGCGAACTGGTCAAGGCGCTGAAGGCCGAGCAGTCGCTGCCGGTGTTCATCCACTCCCACGACACCGCCGGCCTGGCCGCCATGTGCCAGCTCAAGGCTGTGGAAAACGGCGCCGATCATATCGACACCGCTATCTCCAGCTTCGCCTGGGGTACCAGCCACCCGGGCACCGAGTCGATGGTCGCCGCGCTCAAGGGCAGCGAGTACGACACCGGCCTGGACCTGGAGCTGCTGCAGGAGATCGGCCTGTACTTCTACGCCGTGCGCAAGAAGTACCACCAGTTCGAAAGCGAGTTCACCGCCGTGGATACCCGCGTGCAGGTCAACCAGGTCCCAGGCGGCATGATTTCCAACCTGGCCAACCAGCTCAAGGAGCAGGGCGCGCTCAACCGCATGAACGAAGTGCTGGCGGAGATCCCGCGCGTGCGCGAAGACCTCGGCTTCCCACCGCTGGTCACCCCGACCTCGCAGATCGTCGGCACCCAGGCGTTCTTCAACGTGCTGGCCGGCGAGCGCTACAAGACCATCACCAACGAAGTGAAGCTGTACCTGCAGGGCGGCTACGGCAAGGCCCCGGGTGTAGTCGACGAGAAGCTGCGGCGCCAGGCGATCGGCAGCGAAGAGGTGATCGACGTGCGTCCGGCCGACCTGCTCAAGCCGGAAATGGCCAAGCTGCGCGCCGAGATCGGCAGCCTCGCCAGCTGTGAAGAAGACGTGCTGACCTATGCCATGTTCCCGGACATCGGCCGCAAGTTCCTCGAGGAGCGCGAAGCCGGCACCCTCAAGCCCGAAGTCCTGCTGCCGATCCCGGAAGCCGGTGCCGTGGCCTCGGCCAGCGGCGAAGGTGTGCCGACCGAGTTCGTCATCGACGTGCACGGCGAGACCTACCGCGTCGACATTACCGGTGTCGGTGTCAAGGCCGAAGGCAAGCGTCACTTCTACCTGTCCATCGATGGCATGCCGGAAGAAGTGGTGTTCGAGCCGCTCAACGAATTCGTCGGTGGTGGCGGCAGCAAGCGCAAGCAGGCCAGCGATCCGGGTCATGTGAGCACCACCATGCCGGGCAACATCGTCGACGTGCTGGTCAAGGAAGGCGATATGGTCAAGGCCGGTCAGGCGGTACTGATCACCGAAGCCATGAAGATGGAGACCGAAGTCCAGGCGGCGATCGCCGGCAAGGTCGTCGCTATCCACGTGGCCAAGGGCGACCGGGTGACTCCGGGTGAGATCCTGATCGAGATCGAGGGCTGATAGACGCCTTCGACTGCAAGCGGTTTACCTCGTGGGGAGCGATATGCTCCCCTTTTTTTGGGTTCTTCACGGAATCCTGGGAAAGACAGAAACAAGAACGCCGTATTTCGCCCATTCGGCCTACAGATGGGGGGTGGTCAGGCGACAGCGTCAGGTCATCTGATCCTTACCTGGCCCTGGCGAGCTTGCTCAGGTCCGGTTCCGGCAGGCCTCGAGCGTTTCGAGTTGCCCTTCGGGCCGTTGATTGGCTTCGCTCAACCAACGCTCGAACCCCGCTGCCACCGCTGGCCACTGTTCATCGGTAATCGCATACCAGGCCGTATCGCGGTTGCGGTCCTTGATCACCATGTGGTTGCGGAACACCCCTTCGAAGACGAAGCCCAAGCGCTCTGCCGCGCGCTTCGAGCGGGCATTGGCGTTGTTGCACTTCCATTCCAGGCGGCGGTTGCCCAGCCCGAAGCCGAGCTTGCCCAGCAGGTAGATCGCCTCGGTGCCTTTTGGTGTACGCTGCATGGCGGCGCTGAAGGCGATGTGGCCGATCTCGATGCGGCCGTGCTCGGGGACGATCGACAGCAGGCTCAGGATGCCCTGCACCTGGCCGCTGGCGCGATCGATGACACTGTAGAACAGCGGATCGCGGCTGGCCGCGTTGCCGTCCAGCCAGAGGTCGAAGTCCGGCCGTTCGGAGAATGGGCCGTAGGGCAGGTAGTCCCACAGGGCAGGGTCGGAGCCCGGCCCCTGCAGCACGTCCCACAGGTCGTCGCCGTGGTGCCTTGAGTCGAGCTTTTCCAGGCGAACGAAGCGGCCTTCAAGGGGTTCGGCCTTGGGGAGGGCGGCGGGTTTCCAGTGTAGCGGCTGGTTCATGTTCGGCTCCCGGCTCACAGTGCCTTGCGAAATTGGATGAAGCCTGGCCGCTCGGCGACCTGTTCGTACAGGCCGATGGCGGTCGCGTTGGTCTCGTGGGTCAGCCAGTGCACCTTGGCGCAGCCAGCCGCCTTGGCCGTGGCATAGACGTGCTCGATCAACTGGCGGCCGATACCCTGGCCACGCTGTGTGTTATCGACGTACAGGTCCTGCAGGTAGCAAGCGTTCTCGACGCTCCAGTTGGAGCGATGATAGATCCAGTTGACCATGCCTACCGCCTTGCCGTCGACCCAGGCGAGGGCCGAATGGGTTGGCTCGTTGGGATCGAGGATGCGCTGCCAGGTAACGTTGCTGACCTCGTCGGCCAAGCTGGTCTGGTAGAAACGCAGGTAGGCCTGCCACAGGGGCAGCCAGGCGGCATGGTCGTTGGCGCCGACCGGGCGCAGGGTGATGCGGGTCATGGGGCTTTCTTCCTTCAGGGGAGGCGCATCTGCGCCGCGAGTTGCTTGTCCAGGTAGTCGGGGCTGCGGGCCAGGCCGTCGCGCACGCCCTGGATGTCGGTGGCGCTGCGGTTCTGGCTGAGCTTGCGCGCGCCTTGCAGGCGGGCGATGGGCAGGCGGATGCCGACGATGGCGCGGAGCATGCCGTCGATGTAGTCGGCGGGGGCGTCGGCCACTTTCCACGGCTCGCTGCGGCCCTGCTCGTGGCGGTCGCTCAGGCGGCTGACGATGTCCAGCAGGCGTGGCGCGTCGTGGATGACCTCGACCGGGCCATAGGCATGCACCGCCAGGTAGTTCCAGGTGGGTACCACCTTCGGGTCGCCGGCCTTGCTGGGGTAGTACGACGGGCTGACATAGGCGTCTGCCCCGGGAAACACCAGCAGGGCCTCGCCGCCTTGTGCCAGGTCCTGCCATTGGTGATTGGCCCGCGCCAGGTGGCCATGGACCGTGCCGTACTCGCCCTCGGTCGTATCGACCAGCACTGGCAGGTGGGTGGCCAGCAGGCCTTGCGCGCCATGGCTGACCAGCACCGCGAGGCGGGTTTCCAGCATCTGTGCATGCAAACGCTCGAGGTCGTGTTCCTGGTGGGGTCTGGCGTTGTACATGGCGCAGCTCCTTGTCGAATGGCTCCATCCTAGGCAGGCTATTGGCTCTATGTAAGAGCCAATAAAGGCTGTTTTGAAAGGTCCAATACCATGAATGAGCGCGCCCTTGCGTTGCCTTTCGACCCGGCGGGTATCGTGCTCGACCGCCGTCGCGGGCTTAGCCAGCAGCTCTACCAGGCATTGCGCGCACGGGTGCTGGATGGGCGCCTGGGCAGTGGCACGCGCCTGCCGGCAACGCGGGACCTGGCGGCGATGCTGGCGCTTTCGCGCAACAGCGTGGTGCGTGCCTATGACCAGCTGTATGCCGAGGGCTACATAGAAAGCCGGGTAGGGGATGGCACCTACGTCAGTCGGCTACCTAAATTATCCACACAACTGTCCACAGGGTTATCCCTGGGTTTATCAACAGACTTATCCACATTTTCGTCAGTTGATACTGAGGATTCATCCAGTTTTCCGGGTGCCAGTGAGCCTCTGCAGCGTCTGAAGAATAACCATCTGCCGCCTCCACAAGCGGGAGCGCCGCGGGCATTTCGCGTTGGCGTGCCGGCTTTCGACCTGTTCCCGTTCGAGGTCTGGGCCAGGCTGCAAGCGGGTTTCTGGCGAAATCCCGACCCTGCATCGCTGGGTTATGGCGATCCGGCGGGCGAGCCTGCGTTGCGCGAGCTCATCGCTGCCTACCTGCGTCGGTCACGTGGGCTCTCCTGCAGTGCTGAACAAATTGTGATCACCAGTGGTGCACAGCAGGCGATCAGCCTTTGTGCACAGTTGCTGCTGCAACCGGGCGACGGCGTGGCTGTGGAAAACCCAGGGTATCGGGCCGCCGGACACACCTTTGCCGTGGCGGGGGCCAATGTCAGGGGTGTGCCGGTGGACGACGAAGGCCTGGATTGCGAGCGGCTCGCCCAACTGACCGATTGCCGGCTGGCCTATGTCACACCCGCCCACCAGTACCCGACCGGTGTCACCATGAGCCTGGCCCGGCGCCTGTCGCTGCTGGCCTGGGCCGGGCGCCAGGGGGGGTGGATCATCGAGGACGACTACGACGGCGAGTACCGCTACAGCGGCGCCCCCCTGGCCCCCCTGGCGGCGTTGGACCGGCAGGGCCGGGTGCTGTACGTCGGCACCTTCGGCAAGATCGCCTTCCCCGCCTTGCGCCTGGGCTACCTGGTACTGCCCAGGCAACTGGTGCAGGGGTTCAGCCAGGGGCGGGCGCTGGCGGTACGTCACTCCGAGGTGGGCACCCAGCAGGTGATGGCGCAGTTCATGGCCCAGGGGCACTTCCAGCGGCATATCCGACGCATGCGCAAGGCCGCGTTGGCGCGACGCAACGTGCTGAAGGCTGGCTGGCCCGAGGATATCGCCGGGCTGGGGAGCATGCCGGCGGTGGCGGCGGGGCTGCACGTGAAGGTGGATGTGGATAACTTTGCGCGCGAGCAGGAGCTGGTAGCCAGGGCGCAAGCGGCAGGGGTGGAGATCACGCCGCTGAGCAATTATTGGTTGGAGGACAGCGAGGTGCCTGTGGATAAACGGGCAGGGCTGGTGCTGGGGTTTGCTGCGGTGCCGGAAGCTCGGATCGCCGATGCCTTGATGCGTTTGCGCAAGGCTTGGCGGCAGTGACATGAAGGGGGCGCTTGGCGCCCCATTCGCGGGCAAGCCCGCTCCCACAGGGTCCCCGTTGCCCTCGGGGGCTGGTGGAGTACTTGGAAGCCAGCTTGCCGGCGATAGGGCCGGTACAGACAGAACAGACGCCCCTGCAAATCACACCCTCTGTGATCGACTCAGGCCCCGAACCGCAACTCAGGTGCCCGACTTGATCCGTGTCCAGGCCCGCGTGCGCGCCCGTTCGGCGTCCCTTGGCAATGGCTTGAGGGTATACAACGTGGCCATGGCCTGCTCGGTCGGGTACAGGTTGGGGTTGTTGCGGATCTCTGGGCTGACCTTGTCGGTGGCGTCCTTGTTCGGGTTGGGGTAACCGACGAAGTCGCTGATCGGTGCGATCACCTCCGGTTGCAGCAGGTAGTTGATGAACGCATGGGCATCCTCGGGGTTGGCGGCATTCTTGGGGATGGCCAGCATGTCGAACCAGATCGGCGCGCCTTCCTTGGGCAGGCGCATGTCCACCACCACGCCATTCTTCGCATCGCGGGCACGGTTGGCGGCCTGGGAGAAGCTGCCCGAGTAGCCCACGGCCACGCAGATATCGCCATTGGCGATGTCGGCCATGTACTTGGAGGAATGGAAGTAGGTCACGTGCGGGCGGATCTTGAGCATCAGTGCCTCGGCCTGCTTGTAGTCGGCCGGCTTTTCACTGTTGGGCGGCAGGCCCAGGTACTGCAGCGCCAAGGGCAGGATCTCCGACGGCGAGTCGAGCAGGGCGACGCCGCATTGCTTGAGCTTGGCGATGTTCTCTTCCTTGAAGATCAGGTCCCAGCTGTCCACCGGGGCGTTGTCGCCCAGCGCCGCCTTGACCTTGTCGGGGTTGAAGCCGATCAGCACGGTGCCGTACATGTAGGGCACGGCGAATTTGTTGCCCGGGTCGTTGGCCTCGATCAGCTTCATCAGCGCCGGGTCCAGGTGTTGCCAGTTCGGCAGCTGGGTGCGGTCCAGGGGCTGGAACACGCCGGCCTCGATCTGCTTGGCGAGGAACACGTTGGACGGTACCACCACGTCATAGCCGGAATTGCCGGTGAGCAGCTTGGCTTCCAGGGCCTCGTTGGTGTCGAAGATGTCGTAGATCAGCTTGACCTGGGTGTCTTTCTGGAAGTCGACCAAGGTCTGCGGGGTGATGTAGTCGAACCAGTTGTACACCCGCAGGGTGCGCTGTTCGGCATGGGCCTGCAGGGCGCCGGCGACAAGGCCGGCGGCGATGAACGGGGCGAGCAGACGCTTGAGTCGAATCATGGCCGGGCTCCTGGCTGGGCGCGCTGGAAGCCTTCCAGCACATTGACGGCATTGATGCCGATTTCTTCCACAGCGTAGCCACCTTCCATCACGAACAGGGTCGGCTTGCCCAGGCGGGCGATGCGCTCGCCCATTTCCAGGTAGTCCGGGCTGTCGAGGCGAAACTGCGAGATGGGGTCGTCCTTGAAGGTATCCACACCCAGGGAGATCACCAGCACGTCCGGGCCGTAGGCCTCGATACGCTGGCAGGCGTCTTCCAGGGCTGCGCTCCATGCCGTCCAGTCGCTGCCGGCGGGGAGGGGATAGTTGACGTTGCAGCCCTCGCCGTCACCTTCGCCGGTTTCGTCGGCATAACCGAGGAAGAATGGGAACTCGGCCTGTGGGTCCCCATGGATCGAGGCGAAGAACACATCGCCCCGGCGGTAGAAGATGTCCTGGGTGCCGTTGCCATGGTGGTAATCGACGTCGAGGATGGCGACCTTGCTCCGGCCCTGGTCGAGGAAGGCCTGGGCCGCGATCGCGGCGTTATTCAGGTAGCAGTAGCCGCCCATGACTTCGGCAGCGGCGTGGTGTCCTGGCGGACGGCACAGGGCGAAGGCCGAATGGGCACCCTGCTGGATCGCCGCCTGGGCGGTGAGGGCGACCTGCGCGGCGCTGTAGGCGGCCTGCCAGGTACCGACGGTGATCGGCGCGCCGGCGTCGAAGCTGTAGTAGCCCAGCTCGCCATGCAGGCTGGTCGGCTTGACCTGGCGCAGGGTGCGCGCCGGCCAGGTGAAGGGCAGCAGGTCGCCTTCCTGGCCCAGCTTGGCCCAGCGTGCCCAGGCGCCCTCGAAGAAGTCCAGGTAGCTAGCGCCATGCACCCGCAGTAGTGGCGCGCGGCCGAAGTCGGTGGGGCCCTGGACGGGGCCGAGGTTGCGTTTTTTGACTTGCTCCAGGACGTGGTCGGCACGCGAAGGCATCTCGAAGCACGGCATCAGCTTGCCGTCGATCAGCTCGCAGCGGCCGTGGTGCAGGCGGTGATCATCGGAATAGATCGTCAGCATTTGTTGTTCTCCGGGTTCACTGGCGTGGGCCCATTTTCACGGGCGGTCAGGCGGGGGAGAACGACGCAAACGGCCAAAAGGGGATCGATGTGGCCAAAGGGTGATGTCCGGTTGGAGGCCCTGTTCGCGGATGCGCCACTCAGCTAAGGCTTCAAACGCCCATTTGTGGCTGCGAAGCGGCCCCAGTAGGGCTTGTCGGCACTGCTCAGCCGCGGAAATGGCTGGGGGCCACTCCACTCCAGCGTTGGAAGGCATGCCTGAAGCTCGCTGTCTCGCTGAAGCCCAAGGTCTCGGCGATGCGATAGATCGGCATCTGGTCCTCGGCCAGCAGTTGCTTGGCGCGCTCGAAGCGCAGTTCGTCGAGCAGTTGCTGATAGCTGCTACCCAGGGCCTGCAAGTGCCGGCGCAGGGTGCGCGACGAACAGTTCATTTGCCGGGCCAGGCCTTCCAGGCCCGGCGCGGCGTCCAGTTGCCACATCAGCAACTGGCGGATCCGCTCCAGCCAGGCCTGGCGGCCGGTGAACTCGAGGTTCAGTTGCCGGCAACGTTCGCTCATGGCCTTGTGCGTGATGGGGTCGGCCAGCGGCAAGGGCATCTCCAGCCAGCGGCGCTCGAAGGCGAAGGCATTGTCGCGGGCCTCGAAGCCCAGAGGGCATGGGAATGCCCCGTTGTAGAGCGCATGATAGCCGGGTCGGGGATGCTCGAAGCGCGTGGCCAGCAGCGGTAGCGGACGGCCCAGCAGGTCGTCGCAGATCACCTTCAGCGAAACCAGGCAGAACTCGGCATTGAAGGCAGCCAGCGCCGGGCTGTCGCGATAGTCGCTGGCACTGAGCCAGACTCGTGGGCCATCGTCCACCAGGCGCAGTTGGAAGGCCGTCCCCAACAGGGCCGGGTAGCGCAGCGCCAGGCGCAGGGCGTCACCCAAAGTGGCACTGGAGAGCAGGGCGTAACCGAGCATGCCGTAGCACGACACATGCATGCGCCGACCCAGCTCCAGGCCGATTTCCTCGCGCCGGGCCACGGCGTTGGCACACACCTGGAACTCCTGCTGGGTGGTGATGCGCGCGTCGGGATGGCCCAGGTCTGCCGGGCCGATGCCACTGCCGGCCAGCAGTTGCGTGGCGTCGCAGCCCTCCTCCTGGAAGACCTTGAGGATCAGCGAAACGGCATTGAGGGTGGTGAGGTGGCTGTGCAGCATGCGCGATGTCCCGTTGGGCTGGGGGACATTATGGAGCAAGTTGTATGCCGGATGCGGCGCAACGCCTTGCCCCCCTGAAGCCACCGACAGGCGAATAAAAAAAGGGCCCGGAGCGTGCGCTCGGGCCCTTGAAAGGTTGAGAGGTGTCTAGTCCCTCGACCTGGTGAGACGTTACAAGCGGTCGGTTACGCCTTCAGCGGAACCAGACGTGGAGCGATCATGTTTTCCGGACGCAGGATGTCGTTGAGCATCGCTTCGTCCAGCAGGCCTTCCTCGCGCACCAGTTCCAGCACGCCGCGGCCGGATTCCAGGGCGACGCGGGCGATACGGGTGGCGTTCTCGTAGCCGATGTACGGGTTCAGGGCGGTGACCAGGCCGATCGAGTGCTCGACCAGTTCACGGCAACGTTGTTCGTTGGCGGTGATGCCGACGATGCAGTGCTCGCGCAGCATGTCCATGGCGCGCTGGAGCAGGCGGATCGAGTCGAAGATCTTGTAGGCGATCAGCGGCTCCATGACGTTCAGCTGCAGTTGGCCACCTTCGGCGGCGACGGTCAGGGCCAGGTCGTTGCCCATGATGGCGAAGGCCACCTGGTTGACGGCCTCCGGGATCACCGGGTTGACCTTGCCTGGCATGATCGAGCTGCCCGGCTGGCGTGCCGGCAGGTTGATCTCGTTGATGCCGGTACGCGGGCCGCTGGACAGCAGGCGCAGGTCGTTGCAGATCTTCGACAGCTTGACCGCGGTGCGCTTGAGCATGCCGGAGAACAGCACGAAGGCGCCCATGTCGGAGGTGGCTTCGATCAGGTCGGCGGCCGGGACCAGCGGCTGGCCGCTGATGGTCGCCAGGCGCTGCACGGCCAGGGCCTGGTAGCCCGGGTCGGCGTTGATGCCGGTGCCGATCGCGGTGCCGCCGAGGTTGATTTCGGTCAGCAGCTCGGGTGCCAGGGAGCGCAGGCGGTTCAGGTCTTCGGTCATGGTGGTGGCGAAGGCACGGAATTCCTGGCCCAGGGTCATCGGCACGGCGTCCTGCAACTGGGTACGACCCATCTTCAGGACGTGGTCGAACTCCTGGCCCTTGGCGGCGAAGGCCTGGATCAGGCTCTCGAGGCTGGCCAGCAGGGCGTCGTGGCCCAGCAGCAGGCCCAGGCGGATCGCGGTCGGGTAGGCGTCGTTGGTCGACTGCGCCATGTTCACGTCGTTGTTCGGGTGCAGGTACTGGTACTCACCCTTCTGGTGGCCCATGGCCTCCAGCGCGACGTTGGCGATGACCTCGTTGGCGTTCATGTTGGTGGAGGTGCCGGCACCGCCCTGGATCATGTCCACCACGAATTGGTCGTGGAAATCACCGCGGATCAGGCGGGCGCAGGCCTCGCTGATGGCGGCATGCTTGGCATCGCTCAGGTGACCCAGCTCACGGTTGGCGTCGGCAGCGGCCTGCTTGACCATGGCCAGGGCCACGACCAGCTTCGGGTAGTGCGACAGCGGAACACCGGAGAGGTGGAAGTTGTTGGCAGCGCGCAGGGTCTGGATGCCGTAGTAGGCATCGGCAGGAACTTCAAGGGTACCAAGCAGATCTTTTTCGACGCGGAACGATGCAGCGGAGGACATGACGGATATCATCTCGATTAAAACCCGGCACCTGCCGGAATGCCGCCAATCCTAGGCTCGCCCGGATTTTGCGGCCAATGCTGTTGCACGCTAACCTATGCACAAACGGCATAGTGTTTGATGTGACGCCAATTGACATTCGAACGTGTTCCATTTTGGTGCACATCCGGAGATCGCTGCATGAACCTCGAAAGCAAGTGGTTGGAAGATTTCAGCGCCCTGGCTGCGACCCGCAGTTTTTCCCAGGCAGCGGAGCGGCGTTTCGTGACCCAGCCGGCGTTCAGCCGACGCATCCGCAGCCTCGAGGCGGCATTGGGCTTGACCTTGGTGAATCGTTCCCGTACGCCCATCGAGCTGACCGAGGCCGGCCAGCTGTTTCTCGTCACCGCGCGTACGGTTGTCGACCAGTTGAGCGAAGTTCTCCGTCATTTGCATCATCTTGAAGGCGGGCAGGGCGAGGTGATCCAGGTGGCGGCCGCGCACTCCCTGGCCTCCGGTTTCTTCCCGCGTTGGGTGGCGCAGTTGCGCAACGACGGGCTGAACATCGCCACGCGCCTGGTGGCCACCAACGTCGGTGATGCGGTGCACGCATTGCGCGAAGGGGGCTGCGACCTGATGCTGGCCTTCTATGACCCGGACGCTGCCTTGCAGATGGACTCGGAGATCTTCCCGTCGCTGCACATGGGCACCACCGAGATGCTGCCGGTCTGTGCCGTGGGTGCCGACGGCAAGCCGTTGTTCGACCTCGAGGGCGAGAGCAGCGTGCCGCTGCTGGCCTATAGCGCCGGGGCCTTCCTTGGCCGCTCCGTGAGCCTGCTGCTGCGCCAGCGCAACCTGCGCTATACCACTGTCTATGAGACCGCCATGGCCGACAGTCTCAAGAGCATGGCCCTCGAGGGCATGGGCATCGCCTGGGTGCCGCGGCTGTCGATGCGTGGCGAATTGGAGCGCGGCGAACTGGCGATCTGCGGTGGCAGCCAGTGGCATGTACCGCTGGAAATCCGCCTGTACCGCTGCGCCCTGGTGCGCAAGGCCAACGTGCGGCTGTTATGGCGCAAGCTCGAAGGCGGCGCGGCGATCGGCGCGGTTGACCCAAAAGTCAGCCAAGGCCCCGAAAAATAAGGCCGACAGTTGGTCGCCGGGGGTGCCTGGATGGCCTCGCGTTACGTTATACTGCGCGGCCCCTGGACCGGATCGACCCGGTCATGACTCAGCAAACAAGCCACGCCGGTCGTCCCGCGTGGCTTGTTGTTTTTTGACGCGCCCAAGGGCGCACAAGCGAAGAGGCTCGACGATGAGTGCACTGGTTGGCGTGATCATGGGCTCCAAGTCCGATTGGTCCACCCTTAGCCACACCGCCGATATGCTGGAGAAACTCGGCATTCCCTACGAGGTGAAGGTGGTTTCCGCCCACCGTACCCCGGATCTGCTGTTCCAGTACGCCGAAGAGGCCGAAGGCCGTGGCATCGAGGTGATCATCGCCGGTGCCGGTGGCGCCGCCCACCTGCCGGGCATGTGCGCCGCCAAGACCCACCTGCCGGTACTGGGCGTGCCGGTGCAATCGTCGATGCTGTCGGGTGTCGATTCGCTGCTGTCGATCGTGCAGATGCCCGCGGGCGTGCCGGTCGCCACCCTGGCCATCGGCAAGGCCGGCGCCATCAACGCCGCGCTGCTGTCGGCCAGCATCCTGGGCGCCAAGTACCCCCAGTACCATGCCGCGCTCAAGCAGTTCCGCAAGGAGCAGACCGAAACCGTCCTGGATAACCCGGACCCGCGCCAGGCCTGAGATTGACGAACATGAAAATCGGTGTAATCGGTGGCGGCCAGCTGGGCCGCATGCTGGCCCTGGCGGGGACCCCGCTGGGCATGAACTTCGCTTTCCTAGACCCGGCTCCGGACGCCTGCGCCGCGCCCCTGGGCGAACACCTGCGTGCCGACTACGGCGACCAGGACCACCTGCGCCAACTGGCCGACGAAGTCGACCTGGTGACCTTCGAGTTCGAGAGCGTCCCGGCCGAGACCGTGGCCTTCCTGTCCCAGTTCGTCCCGGTCTACCCGAGCGCCGAGGCCCTGCGCATCGCCCGTGACCGCCTGTTCGAGAAGAGCCTGTTCCGCGACCTGGGAATCCCGACCCCAGCCTTCGCCGACATCCAGTCCCAGGCGGACCTGGACGCTGCGGTGGCTACCATCGGCCTGCCGGCGGTGCTCAAGACCCGTACCCTCGGCTACGACGGCAAGGGCCAGAAAGTCCTGCGCAGCGCCGAGGATGTCGTGGGCACTTTCGCCGAGCTGGGCAGCGTGCCGTGCCTGCTGGAAGGCTTCGTGCCCTTCACTGGCGAGGTTTCCCTGGTTGCCGTGCGCGGCCGTGATGGCGAAACCCGTTTCTACCCGCTGGTGCACAACACCCACGAGGGTGGCATCCTGCGCCTGTCGGTGGCGAGCGAGGCCCACCCCCTGCAGGCGCTGGCCGAGGACTACGTTGGCCGCGTGCTGGAGAAGCTGGACTACGTCGGCGTGCTGGCCTTCGAGTTCTTCGAGGTCGACGGTGGCCTTAAGGCCAACGAGATCGCCCCGCGCGTGCACAACTCCGGGCACTGGACCATCGAGGGCGCCGAGTGCAGCCAGTTCGAGAACCACCTGCGCGCCGTGGCCGGCCTGCCGCTGGGCCCGACGGCCAAGGTCGGCGAGAGCGCCATGCTCAACTTCATCGGCCAGGTGCCGGCCGTGGACAAGGTGCTGGCCATCGACGATTGCCACCTGCACCACTACGGCAAGGCCTTCAAGATCGGGCGCAAGGTTGGCCACGCCACCCTGCGTAGCAAGGACATGGCCACCCTGCAGCGCAAGATCGCCGAAGTCGAAGCGCTGATCGCCGGCTGATTGAACCTCTGCGCCCGGCAGGCCCTCTGAAATGGCAACAAGCCAAAGCGCTGTCTAGGCTATGGCTTGTTCCATTTCACTGCAGAGGGATTGCCATGGGTATCATTGGAACCATCTTCATCGGCCTCATCGTCGGCCTGCTGGCCCGGTTCATCAAGCCGGGGGACGACAGCATGGGCTGGATCATGACCATCCTCCTCGGCATCGCCGGCTCCCTGGTCGCCACCTATGGCGGACAAGCCCTGGGTATCTACCAGGCGGGGCAGGCTGCGGGTTTCTTCGGTGCCTTGGTCGGCGCCGTCGTCCTGCTGGTGATCTACGGATTCATCAAGAAGCGCTGATTAACGGCTAGAATGCCCGGCAATTCCATCCGAGTTGCCGAGCATTTCCATGCGTGCGTTTTTCCTCATTCCCTTGTTGCTGGTCAGTGCCCTGGCCCATGCCGAGCTGCCCGAGACCGATTGGCTGGAGCTGATGCCCAAGTCGGACCAAAAGGCGCTGGAGCAGATGCCCGAGATCGACCACGACTCCCCGGAGGCCATGGGTACCTTCACCCAGAAGGGTGGCCTCAAGCAGGGCAAGGGCCTGCCGGCGGTGATGTACTCGACCAAGACCGTGGCGGCCATGAACGGCAGGCAGATCCGCCTGGGCGGGTATCCGGTGCCGCTGGAAAGCGATGCCAAGGGCAACAGCACATTGTTCTTCCTGGTGCCGTATCCTGGCGCCTGCATCCACGTGCCGCCACCACCGCCTAACCAACTGGTGCTGGTGCGCTATCCCAAGGGGCTGAAGATCGATGATATCTACACGCCGCTGTGGGTCAGCGGCACCTTGAAGGTCGAGACGGTCAGCAATGACCTGGCGGATGCAGCCTATGCCCTGGATGCGGGGATGGTGAGGGTCGTGGAGGATGCCGATCTCTGAGGCCGTCAGTTGAGGCACGAAGCGGCCCTGAACGGGCCGCTTCAAAAGGGGTTTGCGCAGTTGCCTAGAGCGCTTCGCTGGCGAAGGTGACGCTCAACGCATGGCTCGCCCCTGGCGCCAGCGTCACCACGTCATCCCACACATTCGCCGTCTCGATGCACAGCATCCGCTGCCAGCCGTCGTCAGCCATGTCCGCCAGCTCGTGGGCGCGGTCGGTCCAGGGGTTCCAGATCACTGCCGAGCGCGACCCGCTGCTGTCGAGCGTGATACGCCGGTTCCAGTGAGGGTCGACGATCGCCAGCCGCTGCGGTGTGCCCAGGTAGATGCGATCGGTCTCGCCGGTAAAGCCCAGTGCCCCCTGCTGCCGGCGCTGTTCCCAGTCGGCCAGGGTCTCGATGTAGTCCAGCCCCGCGACGCCCTCGACCTGCACCTGGTGCACATCGCTCACCGCGAAGTAACTGTGCAGGGCCTGGCTGAGGGTCACGTCATCGTTGCCCAGGTTGTAGCTGGTCAGCGTCAGCTTCAGTTGCCCGCCCAATTCGACCAGCAGCTTGAGTTCGACTTCGTGCGGCCAGCCGGGCAGGTCACCCTGGGCCTCGGGCAGGCCGAACTCGATGCGCAGGTCGCTGCCCGCGTCCTCGATGCCCAGCAACTGCCAGTCGCGCGTACGGGCCAGGCCGTGGGCCGGGGCCTGCTCGCCGTGGTACATGGCCTGGACGGCCTGGGGATTGCGCTGCAGGTTGCCGAACCATGGCCAGCACACCGGCGCGCCGGCGCGTACCGACTTGCCCCGGCGGAAGATGGCCTGGTCGCTCAGCCACAGCAGGGGCGGTTCGCCCAGCCGCTGGTAGCTCAGGACCTGGGCGCCCTGCTGGGCGATCAGCAGTTCGGCGTGGTCACTGGTGATCCGCCAGCAATTGAGTTCGCCGTGTTGTTCCGTTTCGACCTGGAAGGTAGCCATGCGCTTGTCTCGTCGTGATGCACGTAAGCCCCTTGGACCTTGTGCCCTGCACCGAGTTTACCGCGCTCCCGGCTCAGCGACGAGGGACGGAACGGGTACGGCCGCTGCCGTCGATGGCGACGAACACGAACACCGCCTCGGTGACCTTGCGCCATTCGCTGGACAGCGGATCGTCGCTCCACACTTCGACCATCATCTGGATCGAGCTGCGGCCGATCTCCAGGGTCTGGGTATAGAAGGAAAGCTGCGCGCCCACGGCCACCGGGACCAGGAAGGCCATGCGGTCGATCGCCACCGTGGCGACGCGGCCGCCGGCGACGCGGCTGGCCATGGCGGTGCCGGCCAGGTCCATCTGGGCGACCAGCCAGCCGCCGAAGATGTCACCGAAACCGTTGGTTTCACGGGGCAAAGCAGTGATCTGGAGGGCCAGGTCGCCCTGTGGGATAGGATCTTCTTGTTCGAGCTCAATCATGCGGTGGGGGCCTCTGACCCGTGACGCTTCGTTGGTTGGCGCAATGACGGACGCCGGGAAAACGATTCAGCTGGCAATATCCTACGCTGATTTCGTTTCACTGGGCGGCCAAGGGAGACTCTGCGAAACCGCCTGAGCATACCGACCGGCGTTTTCGCACAACATCCCATACGGGGCGCAACCTTTTCCTACGAGAGGCCAGTATATAGACCTGAACAGCCAGCGACGACTGCACATTGATGAATATCTGTATGGATTTTGTACCGCTATGAGCCTGGCCCGGCAATTTGTTATCTTCGCTGGCCACCCTACTCAGAAGCCGCGAGCCAAGCGGCGTGCACGACCTACAAGAGAAAACCCATGACCTCCGTGCCGAGCAGTATCGATCAGCCTACCCGGCCACTGACCCGCAGTGACTACAAGACCCTCTCGCTGTCCGCTCTCGGCGGGGCTCTGGAGTTCTACGATTTCATCATCTTCGTGTTCTTCGCCACGGTGGTGGGCAAGTTGTTCTTCCCGGCCGAGATGCCCGAATGGCTGCGCCTGATGCAGACCTTCGGTATCTTCGCCGCGGGCTACCTGGCGCGGCCGCTGGGCGGGATCATCATGGCCCACTTCGGCGACCTGCTCGGGCGCAAGAAGATGTTCACCCTGAGCATCTTCATGATGGCCGTGCCGACCCTGGTCATGGGCCTGCTGCCGACCTATGCGCAAATCGGCCTGTGGGCGCCGATCCTGCTGCTGATGATGCGCGTCGTCCAGGGTGCGGCCATCGGTGGCGAGGTGCCGGGGGCCTGGGTGTTCGTCTCCGAACACGTGCCTGCGCGTAACACCGGTTACGCCTGCGGTACCCTCACCGCCGGCCTGACCGCGGGCATCCTGCTCGGCTCGCTGGTGGCGACCCTGATCAACACCGTCTACACCCCTGAGGAAGTCGCGGACTACGCCTGGCGCATCCCCTTCCTGCTCGGTGGCGTGTTCGGCCTGTTCGCGGTGTACCTGCGCCGCTGGCTGCACGAGACCCCGGTGTTCGCCGAGATGCAGCAGCGCAAGGTCCTGGCCGAGGAGCTGCCGCTGCGTGCGGTGCTGCGCGACCACCGCGGGGCGATCATCCTGTCGATGCTGCTGACCTGGCTGCTGTCGGCCGGCATCGTGGTGGTGATCCTGATGACCCCGGCGCTGCTGCAGAGCCTCTACCACGTCAGCCCCACCGATTCGCTCAAGGCCAACAGCCTGGCCATCGTCCTGCTCAGCCTCGGTTGCATCGGCGCTGGCAGCCTGGCCGACCGCTTTGGCGCCGGGCGCGTCTTCGTGGTGGGCAGCCTGCTGCTGCTGGCCTCGTCCTGGGCCTTCTACCACAGCCTGCCGAGCCGCCCGGACCTGCTGTTCCCCCTGTATGCCGTGACCGGCCTGTGCGTCGGCATCGTCGGCGCCGTGCCCTACGTGATGGTCAAGGCGTTTCCGGCGGTGGTGCGCTTCAGTGGCCTGTCGTTCTCCTACAACCTGGCCTACGCCATCTTCGGCGGCCTGACGCCCATGGTGGTCACCGCGCTGCTCAAGCTCAGCCCCATGGCACCGGCCTACTATGTGGCCGGGCTGTGCGCCGTCGGTCTGTTGGTGGGGCTGTACCTGCTGGCCAAGAAGCGCTGACTGCCGCTCTATCTCCGCCCTTGCAACATCCTGTAAAGGCCATCCTGCGTGAGCAGTGATGGCCTTTCATCCAATTGTCATATTCGAGTCATAGAGTGTTCATGCGGCCTGCAGATACTTGGGCCCGATCCATCTCACACCCCAAATATTCCTGCTAGGAGCAAGGCATGAAACTGAAGCGTTTGATGGCGGCCCTGACATTCGCCGCCGCTGGCGTAGCCACCGCCAATGCGGTTGCCGCTGTCGACCCTGCAATCCCGACCTACACCAAGACCACGGGTGTATCGGGCAACCTCTCCAGCGTCGGTTCCGATACCCTGGCGAACCTGATGACCCTGTGGGCCGAGGCCTACAAGAAGGAATATCCGAACGTAAACATCCAGATCCAGGCCGCCGGCTCCTCCACTGCGCCGCCCGCCCTGACCGAAGGTACCGCCAACCTCGGCCCGATGAGCCGCAAGATGAAGGACGTCGAGCTGCAGGCCTTCGAGCAGAAGTACGGCTACAAGCCGACCGCCATCCCGGTCGCCGTGGATGCCCTGGCTGTGTTCGTGCACAAGGACAACCCGATCAAGGGCCTGACCATGGCCCAGGTCGATGCGATCTTCTCCACGACCCGCCTGTGCGGCGGCAAGAGCGACGTCAAGACCTGGGGCGACCTGGGCGTGACCGGCGACCTGGCCAACAAGCCGGTCCAGCTGTTCGGCCGTAACTCGGTTTCCGGCACCTATGGCTACTTCAAGGAAGAAGCCCTGTGCAAAGGTGACTTCAAGCCCAACGTCAACGAACAACCTGGCTCGGCTTCGGTCGTGCAGTCGATCAGCAGCTCGTTGAACGGCATCGGCTACTCGGGCATCGGCTACAAGACCGCCAGTGTCAAGACCGTGCCCCTGGCCAAGAAGGAAGGTGGCGCGTTCATCGAGGACAACGAAGCCAACGCCCTGAACGGTACCTACCCGCTGTCGCGTTTCCTGTACGTCTACGTCAACAAGGCCCCGAACAAGCCTCTGGCCCCGCTGGAAGCCGAATTCGTCAAGTTGGTCCTGTCCCAGGCTGGCCAACAGGTGGTGGTGAAGGATGGCTACATCCCGCTGCCGGCCAAGGTGGTCGACAAGACCCTGGCTGACCTGGGCCTGTCGCACAACGCCAACGTCGCGGCCAAGCAGTAAGCGGTGAAGCGGAAGGAGTGGGTGCTTTGCGCCGGCTCCTTCCACGATTTCTCGGTCCGCAGCCAGGGCTCCTGAGCGGCGGGCTTTTTTGCGTCACTGCATTGTCATGTTTTTGTCATACGGGACCGCTAGGGTGTGCGCATGAATGATCTGGCCAACTCCACAATGACCCAAAATTCTCCCCCCGTGCGGATTGACTTCAATACGCCCGAGTTGCAACGCAAGCGCCGCCTGCGTGCGCTGAAAGACCGCCTGACCCGCTGGTACGTACTGGTGGGCGGGCTTGCCGTATTGGCAGCCATCACCCTGATCTTCTTCTACCTGGCCTACGTGGTGCTGCCGCTGTTCCAGGGCGCCGAGCTTTCCAGCAAGAAGGCCCTGGAGCCGACCTGGCTGCAGCAGGATGCCGGCAAGCCGCTGATGATCGCGCTCGAGGAGCAGAACCTCGTGGGCATGCGTGTTTCCGACAAGGGCCAGGCGTTGTTCTTCGACACCAAGACCGGTGCCGAGGTCAAGCGCGTCGACCTGGCGCTGCCGGCCGGCACCGAGGTCTCCTCGATCAGCACCGACCAGCCGGGCAGCCCGCTGGTGGTGCTGGGCCTGTCCAACGGCC
Source organism: Pseudomonas sp. I2 (assembly GCF_040984075.1). Classification (NCBI taxonomy): domain Bacteria; kingdom Pseudomonadati; phylum Pseudomonadota; class Gammaproteobacteria; order Pseudomonadales; family Pseudomonadaceae; genus Pseudomonas; species Pseudomonas sp. I2. The sequence goes on along the minus strand of NZ_JBCGFQ010000014.1, from coordinate 14,500 downwards.
AGGCGCTGGTGTTCAGCCACAGCTACAAGATCACCTACCCGGACAACAAGAAGACCATCGAGGCAGCCATCGACTACCCCTACGGCCAGGAGCCGTATGTCCTGGATGACCAGGGCCGCGCGCTGGAGCACGTGAGCGTCAACGTCAATGGCGACACCCTGCTGCTGGCCGGCTCCACCGGCTCGCACCTGCAGGTGGTCGAGCTGACCCGCGAAGAGAACATGATGACCGGCGAGGTCACCAGCGAGCAGAACCGCATCGCGCTGCCGCAGATGTCCGAGCCGGTCAAGGCGATCTTCATCGACCCGCGCCAGCAGTGGCTGTACGTGGTCAATGGCCGCGCCCAGGCCGATGTCTTCAGCCTGCGTGAAAAGACCCTCAATGGCCGCTACAAGCTGCTCGAGGACGGCAAGGCGGAAATCACCGCCAGCACCCAGCTGGTCGGCGGCATCTCGCTGATCTTCGGCGACTCCAAGGGCGGCCTGAGCCAGTGGTTCATGGCCCGTGACCCGGATGGCGAGTCGCGCTTCAAGCTGATCCGCAGCTTCCAGATGGGCAAGGCGCCGATCGCCCAGATCGATGCCGAGGAACGCCGCAAGGGCTTCATCGCCCTGGATACCGACGGCAAGCTCGGCGTGTTCCACAGCACCGCGCACCGTACCCTGCTGGTCGAGCCAGCCGCCGAAGGCGCCGGTGTGATGGCCCTGTCGCCACGGGCCAACCGCATTTTCATCGAGCAAGGCGGCAAGTTGCTGCCCCTGAACCTGGACAACCCGCACCCGGAAGTTTCCTTCAGCGCACTGTGGGGCAAGGTCTGGTACGAGAACTATGACGAGCCGAAGTACGTCTGGCAGTCCACGGCCTCCAACACCGACTTCGAGCCCAAGCTGAGCCTGTCGCCGCTGACCTTCGGTACCCTCAAGGCGGCGTTCTACGCGATGATCCTCGCCGCGCCCCTGGCCATCGCCGCTGCCATCTACACCGCCTACTTCATGGCCCCGGGCATGCGCCGCAAGGTCAAGCCGGTGATCGAGCTGATGGAAGCGATGCCGACGGTGATCCTCGGCTTCTTCGCCGGCCTGTTCCTGGCGCCCTACCTGGAAGGCCACCTGCCAGGCGTGTTCAGCCTGCTGCTGATCATGCCGGTGGGCATCCTGGTGGCGGGCTTCGCCTGGAGCCGCCTGCCCGAGTCGATCCGCCTGCGTATCCCGGACGGCTGGGAAGCGGCGATCCTGATCCCGGTGATCCTGGTGATCGGCTGGTTCGCCCTGTTCATGAGCCCGTTCCTCGAGACCTGGTTCTTCGGCGGCGACATGCGCCTGTGGATCACCCACGACCTGGGCATCACCTACGACCAGCGCAACGCCCTGGTGGTCGGTATCGCCATGGGCTTCGCGGTCATCCCGAACATCTACTCGATCGCCGAGGATGCCGTGTTCAGCGTGCCGCGCAGCTTGACCCTGGGCTCCCTGGCCCTGGGCGCGACGCCGTGGCAGACCCTGACCCGCGTGGTCATCCTCACCGCCAGCCCGGGCATCTTCTCGGCGCTGATGATCGGCATGGGCCGTGCGGTGGGCGAGACCATGATCGTGCTCATGGCCACTGGCAACACCCCGGTCATGGAGCTGAACCTGTTCGAAGGCATGCGTACCCTGGCCGCCAACGTGGCGGTGGAAATGCCCGAATCGGAAGTCGGCGGCAGCCACTATCGTGTGCTGTTCCTCGCCGCCCTCGTGCTGCTGCTGTTCACGTTCATCATGAACACCTTGGCCGAGCTGATTCGCCAGCGCCTGCGCAAGAAATACTCGTCGCTTTGATAGAAAGGTAGAGATCCGTGAAAAAGGATTCCCTCAAGGGCTGGTTCAAGAGCGGCGCCCCCGGCGTCTGGATCAGCGGTGGCGCGGTCGCCATCGCGGTGATCATGACCGTGGGTCTGCTGGCAGTGATCGCCGTGCGCGGCCTGGGCCACTTCTGGCCGGCCGACCTGATCCAGGCCACCTACAAGGTGCCGGGGCAGGCCGACCATGTGATCATCGGTGAGGTCGTGCAGAAGGAAGAGGTGCCGCGTGCCCGCCTCAAGGGCGCCGGCCTGCCGGTGCCGGACGAAGGCCCGGAGTTCATGACCCGCGAACTGGTCAAGGTGGGCAACCGCGACCTCAACGGCAGCGACTTCACCTGGCTGGTCGGCGAGTGGCTGGTCGACCAGCAGAAGCCGGCCGAGCTGATCGCCCTGGAGCGCCGCGAATGGGGCAACTTCTATGGCTACCTGGTCAGCGTCAAGGAAGAAGGCCGTGTGGTCGCCGAAGGCCCGGCCGCCTGGCCCGAACTGCAGGCTCGCCTCAAGCGCGCCAACCAGTTGGCCGGTGAGCTGCAGACCCTCGAGAAGAAGGACATCGGTGCCATCAACCATGGCCTGGAGCGCCTGCGCCTGAAGACCCGTCAGCTGGAGCTGCAGGGCAAGCTGGACGCCGCCGCCCAGGCTGATATCGAGGCCGATCGCGCCGAGCTGAACAACCGCTACAAGGCCATCGAGGAGCGCCTGGGTGGCCTGCACCAGGCCTTCGCCCGCGACAGCCTGGTGGCCCGCGATGGCAATGGCCGTGAGGTGGAGATCAACCTGAGCAAGGTGGTCCACGCCTACCAGCCGAACGCCATGTCCGGCCTGACCAAGATGGGCACCTACTTCGCCAAGGTCTGGGAGTTCCTCAGCGACGACCCGCGTGAGGCCAACACCGAGGGCGGTATCTTCCCGGCCATCTTCGGTACCGTGATGATGACCCTGATCATGGCCGTGATCGTCACCCCGTTCGGTGTGCTGGCCGCGGTCTACCTGCGTGAGTATGCCAAGCAGGGGCCGGTCACCCGCCTGATCCGCATCGCGGTGAACAACCTCGCGGGCGTTCCGGCGATCGTCTACGGCGTGTTCGGCCTGGGCTTCTTCGTCTATGTGCTGGGCGGCTCGATCGACCGCCTGTTCTTCCCCGAGGCGCTGCCGGCGCCGACCCTGGGTACCCCAGGCCTGCTCTGGGCCTCGCTGACCCTGGCGCTGCTGGCCGTACCGGTGGTGATCGTGGCGACCGAAGAAGGCCTGGCGCGTATCCCGCGTACCGTGCGCGAAGGTTCCTTGGCCCTCGGCGCGACCAAGGCCGAGACCCTGTGGAAGATCGTCCTGCCCATGGCAAGCCCGGCCATGATGACCGGCATGATCCTCGCCGTGGCCCGTGCCGCGGGCGAAGTGGCGCCGTTGATGCTGGTGGGCGTGGTGAAGCTGGCGCCGTCGTTGCCGCTGGATGGCAACTACCCCTACCTGCACCTGGACCAGAAGATCATGCACCTGGGCTTCCACATCTACGACGTCGGCTTCCAGAGCCCCAACGTCGAGGCCGCGCGACCGCTGGTGTACGCCACCGCGCTGTTGCTGGTGCTGGTGATCGCCACCCTCAACCTCTCCGCCGTGTGGATCCGTAACCACCTGCGCGAGAAGTACAAGGCCCTCGACAGCTGACTTCAGCTTTAAGCCACAGCGGCAAGCCCCTAGCAGATTGCCGCTTTGCCCTAACTTGCAGCTTGCAGCTCGAAGCTGGCAGCTACGAACGGAGTGAGAACATGCAGCAAGAATCCCACGCCCACGGCATCGATATGTCGGCCTTGGGCCGCGACAAGCAGAGCCTGCGCCTGGCCGAGGAAACCGTGGCCATCGAGGTGCCTGGCCTGTCCCTGTTCTATGGCGACAAGCAGGCGCTGTTCGACGTGCAGATGAACATCCCCAAGCAGCGCGTGACTGCCTTCATCGGCCCGTCCGGCTGCGGCAAGTCGACCCTGCTGCGGACCTTCAACCGCATGAACGACCTGGTCGATGGCTGCCGCGTGGAAGGCGCGATCAACCTGTACGGCAACAACATCTACCGCAAGGGCGAGGACGTGGCCGAGCTGCGCCGCCGGGTCGGCATGGTGTTCCAGAAGCCCAACCCGTTCCCCAAGACCATCTATGAAAACGTGGTCTACGGCCTGCGCATCCAGGGCATCAACAAAAAGCGCACCCTCGACGAAGCCGTCGAGTGGGCCCTGAAGGGCGCGGCCCTGTGGGACGAGGTCAAGGACCGCCTGCACGACTCGGCCCTGGGCCTGTCCGGTGGTCAGCAGCAGCGTCTGGTGATCGCCCGCACCATCGCCGTGGAGCCGGAAGTCCTGCTGCTCGACGAGCCCTGCTCGGCCCTGGACCCGATCTCGACCCTGAAGGTCGAAGAGCTGATCTACGAACTGAAATCCAAGTACACCATCGTCATCGTGACCCACAACATGCAGCAGGCGGCGCGTGTCTCGGACTACACCGCGTTCATGTACATGGGCAAACTGGTCGAATTCGGCGATACCGACACCCTGTTCACCAACCCGGCGAAGAAGCAGACCGAAGACTACATCACCGGCCGCTACGGTTAACGGCGCCTGCGGCGCAGCTGCAAGAAAAAGCGGTTGGCACAGGGCCAGGGAACGACACGAACCACTTGAAGCTTGCAGCTTGAGGCTTGCAGCTTACGTGCGGAGCGAAAGCATGATTAACAAAGAAAGTCTGACGCATCACATCTCCCAGCAGTTCAACGCCGAGCTCGAGGAGGTTCGCAGCCACCTCCTGGCGATGGGCGGCCTGGTCGAGAAACAGGTCAACGACGCGGTCACCGCGCTGATCGAGGCCGACTCGGGCCTGGCCCAGCAGGTGCGAGAGGTCGACGAGCAGATCAACCAGATGGAGCGCAACATCGATGAGGAGTGCGTACGCATCCTCGCCCGCCGCCAGCCGGCGGCCTCCGACCTGCGCCTGATCATCAGCATTTCCAAATCGGTGATCGACCTGGAGCGCATCGGCGACGAGTCGACCAAGATCGCCCGCCGTGCCATCCAGCTGTGCGAGGAAGGCGAGTCGCCACGGGGCTACGTCGAGGTGCGCCACATCGGCGACCAGGTGCGCAACATGGTACGTGACGCACTGGACGCCTTCGCCCGCTTCGATGCCGACCTGGCCCTGTCGGTGGCCCAGTACGACAAGAACATCGACCGCGAGTACAAGACCGCCCTGCGTGAACTGGTCACCTACATGATGGAAGACCCCCGCTCGATCTCGCGGGTCCTCAGCGTCATCTGGGCGCTGCGTTCGCTGGAGCGCATCGGCGACCATGCGCGCAACATCTCGGAGCTGGTGATCTACCTCGTGCGGGGTACCGACGTGCGTCACCTGGGCCTCAAGCGTATGAAGGCGGAAGTCGAGGGCGCGGCCGAAAACGCTAATGTTCCGGCCGAGCCTGACGATAAGTAGTAGTGCTCCTGAGTATCGACGCCCGGCTCTGGCCGGGCGTTTTCGTTTGTGCTCGAGCATCCAGCAGGCACCCGCGAGCGATGTGCGCAGTCCCGGCGTGACTCAGGTTTTGGCAAATGGCCATCAGTCGGCGGTATGCTAGTCGGGACTCAAGAGGAGTAGGGATGAGTAAAGTCAATGTGCTGGTCGTGGACGATGCGCCGTTCATTCGCGACCTGGTAAGGAAGTGCCTGCGCAATGCCTTCCCCGGCATAGTCGTCGAGGATGCGGTCAACGGCCGCAAGGCCATGGCCCTGCTGGGCAAGGAGCGTTTCGACCTGGTCCTGTGCGACTGGGAGATGCCGGAGATGTCCGGCATCGAACTGCTGACCTGGTGCCGTCAGCAACCAGAGTTGAAAGCCCTGCCGTTCATCATGGTGACCAGCCGTGGCGACAAGGAAAACGTGATTCAGGCCATCCAGGCCGGTGTTTCCGATTTCGTCGGCAAGCCATTCACCAACGAGCAGCTGCTGACCAAAGTGAAGAAGGCCCTGAGCAAGATCGGCAAGCTCGAAGGCTTGGTGGCCAGCGCGCCTGCACGGGCCAATGCGGCATTCGCCAACGACTCGCTCAATGCCTTGACCAGCGGCCGTCCGGAAACGGTCAAGGCGGCCCCGGCCAAGCCCTTGATCAGTGCGCCGGCGCCCAAGAGTGCGGCGGCGGCGGCCCAGGCCGGCCGTGGGCAGGGCCAGCTGCGCCTGTCCAGTGGCATTCAGCCTTGCGTGATCAAGGCCCTGAGCCTCAAGGAGGCACTGCTGGTGGTGCGCCGCAGTGCAGCCCTGCCACAAGTGCTCGAAGGTGCGGTGCTGGACCTGGAGCAGGGCGAGAATGCCGAAGTCGCTCGCCTCAATGGCTACCTGCATGCCATTGCCGCCCTGGAGCCGAAGCCTGAGAGCGACTGGCTGCAACTGACGTTCAAGTTCGTCGACCAGGATGCGCAGAAGCTCGACTACCTGTCGCGCCTGATCGCCCGTGGGACTGCACAGAAGCATTTCACCCCAGGGGCGTGATTGAAACAGTCACGACTTTCCGCTGCCATTTTGGGGCTGCTTCGCGCCCCATCGCTGGCAAGCCAGCTCCCACAACCCCGTCGGGCTTGAGGGCAGCGGTGAACCTTGTGGGGCTGCCGGCGAGCAGCCCCGTCCCGCTTGACCGACTGGCACCTTCTCCGACCAACTGCCATACCTCCCTGTAAACCGGCTGCTAGGCTTCGAGACAACAATAAATGTCAAAAAGCCACCATCATGCCCATTCGCCCGCTGCTGTTCTGTGCCTTGCTCACGGCCTCGGCGCCGAGCCTGGGCATGACCCTCTACACGACCACCGACACCTTCGGCGTGGTGTCCTATTCCTACCAGCCCAGCCCTGGCGCCAGGGCCTTCGTGTTCCGTGAGCCGATGGCCGAGCGCCTCGACAGCCAGGTGCGCTTGCGCGCCGAGCCATTCGCCGCAGGCGTGCGCTTCGTTGCGCACAATGCCTTGTTCGCCCCGGTGGAGGTCGAGCTGCGCCTGGAGCGCCTGGCCAATGCCCAGGGCGGCAATGCACCGAGAATCGTGCGGCGGGTGCTGCAGGCGCGTTCGACCCAGGTGCTCAGCGTGCTGATGGCGAGGCAGGGGGCGCGCCTGAAGTATGCGTCGAAGTTTCGCCATGCCCTGGGCGACCCGGCCCAGCGGCCCCAGGCCTATCGTTACCCCTTTCCCTGGCGCGGCGGCCCGTTCCGCCTGACCCAGGGGCCCAATGGCCGCTTCAGCCACTTCGGCCCCAAGGGCCGCCATGCCATGGATATCGCCATGCCCGAAGGCACGCCCATCGTCGCCGCGCGGGGCGGGGTGGTGGTGAAGGTCGAGAACGACCAGAGCGGGCGCGGCAGCCATCCCTCCGGCAACTTCGTCAGGATCCTCCACCCCGACGGCACCATGGGCGTCTACCTGCACCTGATGCGCGGTTCGGTGGTGGTGGGCGAGGGGCAGCGGGTGGCCGTGGGCGAGCTGCTGGCCAAGTCGGGCAACACCGGCAACAGCACCGGGCCGCACCTGCATTTCGTGGTGCAACGCAATGTGGGGCTGGCGCTGGAGTCGATTCCCTACCAGTTCGACCGGCCGATCGGCGGATTGCCGGACTTCACGGCCGGCAATCCTTGAGCGGGCTGGGCCGCCGTGCGGTCAATCGAGCTTGAGCACCTTGGCCAGTACGATCTTCGGCCCTTTCATCTTCTTGATGATGATGCGCAGGCCCTCGACCTCCAGCACTTCCTCTTCCTCGGGCACGCGCTTGAGGGTCTCGTAGACCAGCCCGGCGAGGGTTTCCGCCTCGATGTGATCAAGGTCCACGCCCAGCAGGCGCTCGACCTTGAACAGCGGCGTATCGCCTCGTACCAGCAGCTTGCCGGGCTGGTAGGCGAGGATGCCGCGTTCGGTCTTGCGGTGTTCGTCCTGGATGTCGCCGACCAGCACCTCCAGCACGTCTTCCATGGTCAGGTAGCCGATCACCTTGCCGTCGGCTTCCTCGACCAGCACGAAGTGCGCACCGCCCTTGCGGAACTGCTCCAGCAACTGGGCCAGCGGCATGTGGCGGGACACGCGCTCCAGCGGGCGGCACAGGTCATCCAGGTCGAGGGTCTCGGGAATGTGGTCCAGGTCGGCCAGCTCCAGCAGCAGGTCCTTGATGTGCAGCAGGCCGATGAACTCCTCGCGCTCGGCATCGTAGACCGGGTAGCGGCTGAACTTGTGGCGCCGGAACATCGCCAGGATTTCCTTGAGCGGCGCACGGGCGTCGAGGCTGATCATGTCCTCGCGGGAGTTGGCCCAGTCGACCACTTCCAGCTCGCCCATCTCCACGGCCGAGGCCAGCACGCGCATGCCCTGGTCGCTCGGGTCGTGCCCGCGGCTGGAGTGCAGGATCAGCTTGAGCTCCTCGCGGCTGTAGTGATGCTCATGGTGGGGCCCTGGCTCGCCTTGCCCGGCGATGCGCAGGATGGTGTTGGCGCTGGCGTTGAGCAGGTAGATGGCCGGGTACATCAGCCAGTAGAACAGGTACAGCGGCACGGCGGTCCACAGCGACAGCAGCTCGGGCTTGCGGATCGCCCAGGACTTGGGCGCCAGCTCGCCGACCACGATGTGCAGGTAAGAGATCACGAAGAAGGCGATGAAGAACGAGATCGCCTTGACCAGCTCCGGCGTGTCGACGCCCACGGCGGCCAGCACCGGCTCGAGCAGGTGGGCGAAGGCCGGTTCGCCGACCCAGCCCAGGCCCAGGGAGGCCAGGGTGATGCCCAGCTGGCAGGCCGACAGGTAGGCATCCAGTTGGTTGTGGACCTTGCGCAGGATGCTGCCGCGCCAGCCGTGCAGGTCGGCGATGGATTCGACGCGGGTGGAGCGCAGCTTGACCATGGAGAACTCGGCGGCAACGAAGAAGCCGTTGAGCAGCACCAGGAACAAGGCAAAGATGATCATGCCGAAGTCGGCGAACAGGGTGGTGAGGCTGATACCAGGGGAAGGGTCCATGATGGAGTTTTTACGGGGTCCGTCTTCAGAAAAGGGAGAAAAAAAGTGCCAGCTCCGGCTGGCACAGGGGATTCAATGTAGCGGCTGGGGCTGCAAAAGCAAAGGGGACAGGCTTTGGGAGAGGCTGCGCAGCCCCGGCTCAGCCCCTGGCGTTGGCCAATTGTGCAGGCGCGAAGTGACAGGTGAAGGTACTGCCATGCCCCGGTACGCTGCTGATCTCCAGGCGGCCACGATGGCGCAGCAGCACGTGCTTGACGATGGCCAGGCCCAGCCCCGTGCCGCCGGTGTTGGAGGCGCGGCTGGAGTCGACCCGGTAGAAGCGCTCGGTCAGCCGTGGCAGGTGCTTGGCATCGATGCCGATCCCCGAGTCCTGCACGGACAGGTGCGCGCCCTGGTCATCGGCCCACCAGCGGATGCGGATGTTGCCTTCGTCGGGGGTGTACTTGACCGCGTTGAACACCAGGTTGGAAAAGGCGCTGCGCAGTTCCGACTCGCTGCCCTTGAGGCGCACGCCGGGCGTGGCATCCAGGCTGATGCGTTGGTTGCGCGGGCCGGACAGGGCCTGGGCGTCGGCCTTGATCGACTGCAGCAGGGCGTCGACCGCCACCGGCTGGTTGTCCGACGGGTAGTCGGTGGCCTCCAGCTTGGCCAGTAGCAGCAGGTCGTTGAGCAGGGTCTGCATGCGCGAGCCTTGCTGGCTCATCTGCTGCAACGCACGGTTCCAGCGCGGGTTGACCTCCTCGACGTTGTCCAGCAGGGTCTCCAGGTAGCCGGTGATCACCGTCAGCGGGGTGCGCAGCTCGTGGGAGACGTTGGCGACGAAGTCCTTGCGCATCTGCTCGAGCTGGTGGATGCGGGTGACGTCGCGCACCAGCATCAGGTGCTCGTTGTTGCCATAGCGGGTGATGTGCAACTGGACGCGCAGGCGATCGTTGATCGGCGAGGGGATCTCCAGCGGTTCGACGTAGTTCTGCGACTCGAAGTATTCCTTGAAGCGCGGGTGGCGGACCAGGTTGGTCACCGGCTGGCCACCGTCCTGTGGGGTCTTGAAGCCCAGCAGGGTTTCGGCGGCGCGGTTCCACCACTCCAGGTTGCCTTCGCTGTCGAGCATGATCACCGCGTCGCGCAGGGCGGCGGTGGACTCCTGTACCCGGTCGATCACCGCCTGCAGGCGGCCGCGTACGCGCTGGTCGCGCCGTTGCAGGTGGTAGATGCTGTCGAACACCTCGCCCCACAGACCGTAGCCGTCGGGCGGTGCTTCGTCGGGCTGGTGGTTGCGCAGCCAGTCATGCAGGCGCAGCAGCTGCTTGAGGGTCCAGCCCAGGTAGAGGGCAAGGCCGATGGCCAGGCTCCAGCCGTAGTAGCCACTGACCAGCCCGCCAACCAGGCAGACGGTGATCAACAGCAGCATGTGGCGAATCAGGGTCGCGTGCCAGTTCTGGTTCAATTGACGAATCCTTCGGATCCAGCTTTGAGCTTCAAGCTGCAAGAAGAAGCGGATCGGTGGTGCTGTTCAGTCCTTTATTTCAAGCCTGAAGCGGCGAGCAGGCTTGACGCTGGCTGCTCTTTCTTGCCGCTTGAGGCTTGGAGCTTGCGGCTAGCTCTTGGTGGAAAAGCGATAGCCGGTGCCCCGGACGGTTTGTACCAGATTCTCGTAGGCTTCACCCAACGCCTTGCGCAGGCGGCGGATGTGTACGTCGACGGTGCGCTCCTCGACGTAGACGTTGCCGCCCCAGACCTGGTCGAGCAACTGGCCACGGGTGTAGGCGCGTTCCTGGTGGGTCATGAAGAACTGCAGCAGGCGGTATTCGGTCGGGCCCATCTCGGCCGGCTTGCCATCGATGGTCACGCGGTGGCTGATCGGGTCGAGCAGCAGGCCACCGACCTCGATCGGCGCCTCGCTGTCGCTCGGACCGGTACGGCGCAGCACGGCCTTCAGGCGCGCCACCAGCTCGCGGGGCGAGAACGGCTTGGTGATGTAGTCATCGGCGCCGACTTCCAGGCCCTGGATCTTGTTGTCCTCTTCGCCCTTGGCAGTGAGCATGATGATCGGGATGTCGCCGGTCAGTTCGTCGCGCTTGAGGCGGCGCGCCAGCTCGATGCCCGAGGTGCCCGGCAGCATCCAGTCGAGCAGGATCAGATCCGGTTTGCGATCGACGATGATGGCATGGGCCTGCTGCGAGTTCTCCGCTTCCAGGCAGTCATAGCCGGCCATTTCCAATGCAACGGCGATCATCTCGCGAATGGGCGCCTCGTCGTCGACGATCAGAATGTTTCTGCCAACCATGCTCAATACCTCTCCCGGGAACGATGTCTTGGCCCGCATTAGATAACGGAATTATTGCAGCTGTGTGACAGGACATTGGCGGTTCTGGCGACATTCCGTGACTGGGCTAGGCTTCAAAGGGCCGTCGAAACGGCACTCGGACCTCCCTCCACCCCCGAAACAATGGTGATTCCAATGACACGACATACGCTGAGCTGGATGGCCCTTTTCGCTGCACTGGCGCTACCGGGGGTGGCGTCGGCGCACCATGCGATGGAAAAGGATGGCATGTGGGTCGACCACGCGGGCATGACGCTCTACACCTTCGACAAGGACGAAGGCGGCAAGTCGGCGTGCAACGGCGAATGCGCCAAGAACTGGCCGCCGCTGCTGGTCAAGGCGGATGATGAAGCGGCCACCGACAAGTGGACCCAGATCACCCGCGACGACGGGAGCAAGCAGTGGGCCTATGATGGCAAGCCGCTGTACACCTTCATCAAGGACAAGAAAGCCGGGGACAAGACTGGTGATGGCGTGAAGGACGTCTGGCATATCGCCAAGCCTTGAGGGCGAAGGGGCTGCAAGGCAGCCCCAGCCAACTCAGCGCAACGCGTAGTCCAGCACCACGCCAACGAAGACCAACAACCCCGCCCAATGGTTGTGCAGGAATGCCTTGAAGCACGATTCGCGATCCAGCCCGCGGGTCGACCAGAACTCCCAGGCAAAGCACAGCGCCGCGCCCAGCAGCCCCAGGTGGAACCAAGCCCCCAGCTCGAAGCGGCTGCCAGCCAGCAGCAGGCAACCCAGCGACAGCATCTGCAAGGTCAGGATGATCACCCGGTCGGCTTCACCGAACAGGATGGCGGTGGATTTCACGCCGATCTTCAGGTCGTCGTCGCGGTCCACCATCGCGTAGTAGGTGTCATAGCCCACGGTCCACAGCAGGTTGGCGATGTACAGCAGCCAGGCGCTGGCCGGCAGGTCGCCGCCTGCCGCGGTGAAGGCCATGGGAATGCCCCAGGAGTAGGCGGCGCCCAGCACCACCTGGGGGTAGTAGGTGTAGCGCTTCATGAACGGGTAGCAGAACGCCAGGGCCACGGCGCCGAACGACAGCCACACCGTCCGGGCGTTGGTGCACAGCACCAGCAGGAAGCTCACCCCGACCAGCAGCGCGAACAGCATCACCGCCTCGCGCGGCTTGACCCGGCCGCTGGCCAGCGGCCGGTCGGCGGTGCGCTTGACGTGGCCGTCGACCTTGCGGTCGGCGAAGTCGTTGATGCAGCAACCCGCGGCACGCATCAGCACCACGCCCAGGCCGAAGATCAACACGTTGGCCAGGGTCGGCGAGCCTTGCCCGGCGATCCACACCGCCGACAGGGTCGGCCACAGCAGCAGGTAGATGCCGATGGGACGATCCATGCGGCTGAGCTGGACGAAGTCCCAGGCGCGCGGGTGCAGGCGGTTGAGCGACTTGAGCAGTTGCAGGTACATCAGCGGATCTCCTCCTTGGCCGCTTGCCACAGCGTGGGCAGGAACACCTCGGCCACCAGCAGGTCCAGGCCGCCGCGGGCGAAGCGCGAGCGCCGTGCCCACAGCTCGCCGTGGCGCACCTCGGGCGGCAACCAGGCCTGTGGATAACGGCACACCTCGATGGGATGGCGGACGAAGGCCTGGTCGCAGAACAGCAGTTCGCCCAGCGAGCGACTGCCCAGCGTCTCCAGGTCGAGGCCGCCACGCTCCAGGGCACTGCGCCCGGCCACGCTGCGGGCGAACACCCAGGGTTGGCCATGGCCACGCAGGTAGACCTCGCGCACCCAGCCTTCCTCGCCGGGCGCCAGGCCCAGGGCCTGGCACTCGTCGTCGCGCAGGGCCTGCCAGCCCTCGAACAACGGGGTGACCGAGAAATGATCGTTGGACAGGCGGGTCAGGCGGCGGGTCAGGGAGCCCTGGTCGAAGAGCCAGTCGAGGGTCGGCTGGGCGACGTCGGCCGCCAGCTGTGAAGACGGCAGCCACGCGACAGCGGCTGCTTGCGGGGTTTCGTACGGCACGTCGGTATGCTTGATACAGGCCAGAGAGGTGGCGAGCTTAGCATGTTTGCCCGGATTGCTTGCATACTGCTGGCAGGGCCAGTACAAAGCCCGAGGCTGAGGCCCCCTTCGAGGGCCGGGCGGTCGCGTCAAGCCTGAGTCAGTTCGAGGAAAACCGTGATGAAAAAATGGCAATGCATTGTCTGTGGCCTGATCTACGACGAAGCCGAGGGCTGGCCGGACGACGGCATCGCCCCGGGCACCCGCTGGGAAGACGTGCCGGAAGACTGGCTGTGCCCGGATTGTGGTGTCGGCAAGAGTGATTTCGAAATGATCGCCATCGGCTGATCGCAACCCCCTGTTCGAGAGAGGAAGCACGGCATGACGTCCCCTGTGGTAATCATCGGTACCGGCCTTGCGGGCTACAACCTGGCCCGTGAATTTCGCAAGCTTGATGGCGAAACGCCGCTGTTGTTGATCACCGCCGACGACGGCCGTTCCTACTCCAAGCCCATGCTCTCCACCGGCTTTGCCAAGCACAAGGACGCCGATGGCCTGTGCATGGCCGAACCCGGGACCATGGCCGAGCAACTCAAGGCCGAGATCCGCACCCATACCCGCATCAGTGGCATCGACCCGGGCCACAAACGCCTGTGGATTGGCGAGGAAGCGGTGCAGTACCGCGACCTCGTCCTTGCCTGGGGTGCGCAGACCGTGCAGGTGCCCATCGAGGGCGACGCCGGCGATTTGGTCTTCCCGATCAATGACCTGGAAGACTACGACCGTTTCCGCCGCGCCGCGCAGGGCAAGCAGCGGGTGTTGATCCTCGGCGCCGGCCTGATCGGCTGTGAATTCGCCAACGACCTGACCCTGGGAGGCTACGCCGTCGAGGTGGTCGCGCCCTGCGAGCAGGTGATGCCGACCCTGTTGCACCCGGCCGCCGCCGGTGCCGTGCAGGCGGGCCTGGAGGGCCTTGGCGTGCGCTTTCACCTGGGGCCGGTGCTGACCCGCCTGCAGCGGGTGGGCGAAGGCCTGGAGGCGCATCTGTCCGATGGCCGGGTGATCCCCTGCGACCTAGTGGTCTCGGCCATCGGCCTGCGCCCGCGCACCGACCTGGCCGCTGCCGCCGGCTTGGAAGTCAACCGTGGCGTGGTGGTCGATCGCCAGTTGCGTACCTCCCATGCCAACATCTTCGCCCTGGGAGACTGTGCCGAGGTCAACGGCATCAACCTGTTGTACGTCATGCCGCTGATGACCTGCGCCCGTGCCCTGGCCCAGACCTTGGCCGGCAACCCGACCACGGTCGCCTATGGGCCGATGCCGGTCACCGTGAAGACGCCCGCCTGCCCCCTGG